>NC_013740.1:2100000-2329769 GCF_000025305.1 Acidaminococcus fermentans DSM 20731
GAAGGCCCGATCAGGGCGGTGATTTCATTGCGTTTCACTTGCATATTGATATCCTTCAGAGCCTGATGTTTTCCGTAAAACAGGTTCAGGTGCCGGATATCGAAGACCAGGGTTTCCGGAGAAACCGGTCCGTTTCCTTGTTCAGTCATCTGCAGTTCCCTCCATCTTCTTTTCCAGCCGCCAGCTGATATACCGGGCCAGTACGTTGAACAGCACCACCACTAGCATCAGGATGGCAGAGGTGACCCCGGCGATTTTCGCCGCATCCGGGCTCAGGGCTTCCGTCCGCATGACCCACACATGGAGAGCCAGGGTTTCCCCGGGGCGGAAAGGATTCAAAGGACAGGTGGTGGAACTCATATTCCAGTTCCCCCAGTCGATGTCCGTGGACATGCCGGCGGTGAACATCAGCGCGGCAGCTTCCCCGAAGCCCCGGCCGGCGGCCAGAATCAGGCCGGTCATGATCCGGGGCAGACAGGCCGGCAGCAGCACGTTCCAGATGGTCTGCCATTTGGAGGCCCCCAGCCCCAGGCTGCCCAGGGTGTATTCCGGCGGCAGGTCCTTCAGGGCGTTTTCCGTCACCGACACCATAAGGGGCAGGGTCAGGATGGACACGGACAGGGCGCCGGCCATCAGGTTCCACTGGGAACCGGTCATGACGATGAACACCAGGTAGCCGAACAGGCCCACCACGATGGACGGCAGGGAGGACAGGGTCTCCACCGCCATCCGCACCCAGTTGGTCAGCTTCCCGTCCCGGGCGTATTCCGCCAGATAGATCCCGGCGGGGATGCCCCACAGGGCACTGATCACCAGGGCCAGGAACACCAGATACAGGGTGTTGAAGAACATGTCCCGGAGGCTCAGCAGGATATCTGCCGTAAGGGCCCCCAGGCCCTGTCCCACCACATCCAGGATAAAGGCGAAGAGCAGGATGGCGGAACCGGCCGCCCCGGCTGTAAAGAGCAGGCTCATGAACCGGTCCATGGCTTTTTTCTGTGCAAGGTCTCCCATGGCTCACTCCTCCTCTTTCAGCTTCAGGGGATCTTTCCCAAAAGTGTGGATGATAAAGATCAGGATAAAGGAAATCACGAACAGCAGCAGGCCCAGGGTCCACAGGGCTGCACTGTATTCCCCGCCTTCCATGGCGCCCCCCATGTCGTTGGCGATCACCGTGGTCATGGTGGAAGCCGGCATGAACAGGGAAGTGGGGAACCGTTTCATCTGGCCGATGACCATGGCCACCGCCAGGGCTTCTCCCAGGGCACGAGGCCCAGCACCACGCCGGTGAAGATGCCCCGCTGGGCTGCCGGCAGGATCACGTTCCGGATGGTTTCCCACCGGGTGGCCCCCAGGCCATAGGAGGCATCCCTCCAGCTTTTGGGCACCGCCAGCATGGCATCAGCGGCCATGGTGGTGATCACCGGGAAGATCATCACCGCCAGTACCAGGGCTGCGGCCAGTACCGAGAACCCGAAGGGCATGGGGAAGATTTTCCGCAGGAAGGGCACCAGCACGGTAAGCCCCACCCAGCCGTAAATGACGGAAGGGATCCCGGTGAACATTTCCACAATGGGACGGATCAGCCGCTGGACTCCGGGAGAAGCCATTTCCGACATATAAATGGCCGCCGCCAGGCTCACCGGCAGGGCAAACACCAGGGACAGGAAGCAGGTAACCAGGGAACCGCTGATGAACATGGCGGCCCCTACCTGGCCCCCGCCCTCCATGGTGTCACTGGGCTTCCACTGGGCGGAAAACAGGAATTCGGTTATGTTGTGGCCGAAATCCCAAAAGGTGCCGCTTCCCTTCACAAGAAGGAAAGCGGCCATCAGGAAAGGCAGCAGGGCCGCTGCAATGCCGCAGGCCGTGATCACGGACTGTGACAGGGACTCTTTGCGGTGTACCTGCACCAGTTTTTTTGAAACCTTTTCGTTAATCATGAGCGGTATCTTTGACCTGCATCTTGCTGCTTACACCATACCCCAGTTCTTCGATCCGTTTGCCGTAATCGGCGGACAGCAGGTAATCCAGGAAGGCTTTTACAGCCGCTTTCGGATTTTTACCGGTGTAAACATGTTCATAACCCCATACATTGTACTTGCCGGAATAGGTGTTTTCCAGAGTGGGAGCCACGCCGTCGATGGCAACGGTGGCCACCGTGTCGTTCTTGGTCAGGTAGGGCAGGGCCACATACCCGATGGCCCCTTTGTTCTGGGCTACGCTCTGGACCAGCAGACCGGAGTTATCGGTTTCCAGGGATTTGTTGGCGGCTTCTTCCGCACCGCCCATGGCGTATTTGCTGAACAGGGCACGGGTGCCGGAAGTCTTGGGCCGGGTCACCAGGGTGATGGGTTCATCCGGGCCGCCCACTTCTTTCCAGTTGGTGATCTTGGCGGTGAAGATGTCGGTGAGCTGCTGTTTGGTCAGGCTCTTGACTTTTTCCGCCACATCCTTGTTGACGATGGTGGCCACGGTCATGACGCAGATTTTGTGGTCCACCAGTTTATCCGCTTTTTCCTTGGGCAGTTTGGAAGCGGCCGGCACGTCGGAGTTCCCCATATCCACGGAACCGTCGGATACCTGTTTCAGGCCCATGCCGGATCCTCCGGCGTTCAGGCTGATGCTGACTTCCTTGTGCTGCTTCTTGAAGCTTTCGGCGGCATCCTTCACCAGCGGCAGCAGAGCGGAAGAACCGGATCCGGTGATGTTGCCGCTGACCGCAGCCGGTTTCTTGGTGTCAGCGGCTTTCTGCCCGCCGCAGCCCAGGGCTCCCATGACCATCATCCCTGCCAGGACCGTCACAGCCAGCTTTTTCCATTTGTTTTTCAAGATCATCTTCATCGCTCCCCTTACAGAATTTCCTTGATGACAGTATTGCTTTTGTCTATGGCTATAAGATACCAGAGTCATGTAAAAAGTAAGGGCAGGGTTTTGTAAAGAATTGTAAAAAAGAGATGTGAAAAAATGATTTCTCATTTTTTCACATCTCTTTTTTTGTCAGCTGTCAACGGTCAGCGGTCAGCAGCCGATGGAAATCAATTTTTGCAAATTGATTTTGAAACAGCATAAACCGTAGGGGGCGCAGGCCCGGCGCCCCGCAAAACACATGGTCAGCTGCTGATTTGGCGGGCGGCCGGGCCTGCCGCCCCTACAGGAACGATTTATATAACGGTTGCCGTTGTTCAAAGCCAGCTTTGCTGGCTTCCTTTGGCCGTTGACTGTTGACAGTTGACAGGTAAAGGGCTGAGCTCTTTACCTCCCCAATCTCATCTTGAAATCTTCGTATCCGAACTTTTTCAGCACCTTTACCGAGCCGTCCTCTTCCAGCACGTCGATGTCCGGCAGAGGCATGCCGTTGAAGGTGTTGTTCTTGCAGGTGGTGTAGATGGCCATGTCTCCGAAAAGCAGCATGTCCCCCACTTCCAGGTCCCCGTCGAAGCTGTAGTCTCCGGCCACATCCCCAGACAGGCAGGTGCCGCTGCCCAGGCGCCAGGTCACCGCCCGTTCTCCCGGTTCCCCGGCTCCGTACAGAGGGGGCCGGTAGGGCATTTCCAGCACGTCCGGCATATGGCAGGCAGCGCTGGTGTCCAGGATGGCGATCTTCACATCCCCGTTTTCCACCACATCCAGCACCCGGGTGGCCAGGTAGCCGGCATTCAGGGCACAGGCCTCTCCCGGTTCCAGGTACACGGTCACATCCCAGGCCTTCTGGGCCCGGCGGATGCATTCTTCCAGCAGGGGGATATGGTAGCCCGGACGGGTAATGTGGTGCCCACCCCCCATGTTCACCCATTTCATTTTGGGCAGCACATCCCCGAACTTCTCTTCCACCGCATCCAGGGTCTTTTTCAGATCATCCGCATCCTGTTCGCACAGGGTGTGGAAATGGATCCCGTCCAGGAGCTCCACCAGATCCGGAGTCATCCAGGCATCCCACTGGGCCCGGGTGGTCCCCATCCGGCTGCCGGGGGCACAGGGATCATAGATGGCGTGGCCTTCCTGGGTGGAACATTCCGGATTGATCCGGAGCCCCACGCTTTTCCCGGCCTTTTTGGCCATGGGGCCATAGGTTTTCAGCTGCCGGGGCGAATTGAACACAATGTGATCCGCCACCTGGCAGACTTCTTCCATCTGGTCGGCCCGGTAGGCCCCGCAGAACACGTGGACTTCCTTCCCCGGCATGGCTTCCCGGCCCAGCTTCGCCTCATAGAGGCCGCTGGCTTCGGTGCCCGCCAGGTACGGTTCCAGCACCGGGTACAGGTCGTAGTTGGAAAAAGCCTTCTGGGCCAGGAGGATCCGGCAGCCCGTCCGGTCCTGTACCCCTTTCAGGATCTCCCCGTTCCGGCGGAGGGCCGCCTTGTCCAGGATGTAGCAGGGGGTGCCCAGCCGGCCGAAAGCGGCCTCCGGTGTTTTCCCCTGCAGGCCCGCAAAGGCGGGACGGTCCTCCCGCACCTTGTTCCAGTCCATTATTTCACCAGCGCCGGATCATGGGATTCGCTCCGGGGCAGGCCGTGCTTGTCCAGGGCATCCAGGAAGGGATCCGGATCGAATTCTTCCACCGTATGGACGCCGGGAGTGGTCCATTTGCCGGTGAGCAGCATCAGGGCACCGCACATGGCCGGTACGCCGGTGGTGTAGCTGATGGCCTGGCTGCCCACTTCCCGGTAGCAGGCCTGGTGGTCGCACACGTTGTAGATGTAATAGGTCTTGTCCTTCCCGTCCTTCTTCCCGGTGAAGATGCAGCCGATGTTGGTCTTGCCCTTGGTCCGGGGACCCAGGCTGGCGGGATCCGGCAGCAGGGCCTTGAGGAATTTGATGGGAACGATTTCGTGGCCTTCAAAGTTGATGGGGGTAGTGGACAGCATGCCCACATCCTCCAGGCAGCGCATATGGTCCAGGTAGCTCTGGCCGAAGGTCATGAAGAACCGGATCCGTTTCACCCCGGGGATGTTCTTGGCCAGGCTTTCGATTTCTTCGTGGTGGAGCAGGTACATATCCTTTTCGCCCACCTGGTCGAAATCATATTCCCGTTTGATGCTCATAGCCGGGATTTCCACCCAGTGGCCGTTTTCCCAGTAGCTGCCAGGGGCGGACACTTCCCGCAGGTTCACTTCCGGGTTGAAGTTGGTGGCAAAGGCATACCCATGGTCCCCGCCGTTGCAGTCCAGGATGTCGATGGTGTCGATGGTGTCGAATTCATGCTTCTGGGCATAGGCGCAGTAAGCCTGGGTCACCCCGGGATCGAACCCGCAGCCCAGCAGGGCGGTGAGGCCGGCTTTTTCGAATTTTTCCTTGTAGGCCCACTGCCAGCTGTAATCGAAGTAGGCGGAGAACCCTTCTTCCTTGCAGCGTTTTTCGTAGATGGCCCTCCATTGGGGATCATCGGTGTCTTCCGGTTCGTAGTTGGCGGTATCCATGTAGTTCACCCCGCAGGCCAGGCAGGCGTCCATGATGGTCAGATCCTGGTAGGGCAGGGCGATGTTCATCACCAGATCCGGTTTGTAGCTTTTGATGAGGGCGATCACCTGATCCACCTGGTCCGCATCCACCTGGGCAGTGGTGACTTTGGTGGCGGTTTTTCCCTTCAGTTTTTCCGCCAGGGCATCGCATTTGGATTTGGTCCGGCTGGCAATGCACAGTTCGGTGAACACATCGCTGACCTGACAGCATTTCTGGATGGCCACGGAAGCAACCCCGCCGCAGCCGATAACAAGGACTCTGCTCATAGTATTTTCCTCCTTGACTTCTTGTATTCTCAGATAAAACCGTAGGGGCCGCAGGCCTGACGGCCCGCTTGCTGCACATACTGTCTGTAATTCGGCGGGCTCCCCGGCGTGGAGCCCCTACGGATCCGGTTTACACGTTTAAAAATTTTACCTGCAAATTTATCCTTCGGCCCGAGACCCGTGACTCGAGACTCGAGACCGAGGTTGCCCTCCGGGCAGCCTTACAACAGCGCCAGCAGCAGTTCCCGGACCACTTTGCAGGCCACGGCGGTGGAGGCGCCGCTGGCATCCAGCATGGGTGCCAGTTCGTTCACGTCGGCGGCCACCACATTTGTCCGGGCCACCAGCCGCAGGGCGTTCAGCAGCGCCATGAAGGTGACGCCCCCGGCTTCCGGGGTACCGGTCCCCGGGAACACCGAAGGATCCAGGCAGTCCAGGTCGATGGTGAAGTACACCGGAACCTGACTCTTTTCCAGATTCCGGACCAGCTGTTCCAGCCCTCCGAAGCTGAAGGGATGCAGGTCCGTGTGCTGCCGGGCGAACTGCCATTCCGCCTTTTCCCCGCTGCGGATGCAGAACTGATGGATCTTTCCGTCCCCGATCAGGTCGTGGCACCGGCGGATTACGCAGGCATGGCTCAGTTTGACCCCCAGGTAATCGTCCCGCAGGTCCGTGTGGGCATCGAAGTGGATGATCTGGACATCCGGGTACTTTTTCAGCACTGCCCGGAAAGCCCCCAGGGTCACCAGGTGCTCGCCCCCCACCATGAAAGGCAGTTTCCCGTCCTGGAGGATGGTGGCCGTCCGTTCCTCAATGTCCTGGAGGGCCATTTCCGAACTGCCGAAGCACAGTTCCAGATCCCCGCTGTCAAAAACGGCGTACTCTTCCAGATCCTTGTCCTGGTAGGGGCTGTAAGTTTCCAGCCCGAAGCTTTCGTGGCGGATGGCAGAAGACCCGAACCGGGTCCCGGGCCGGAAGCTGGTGGTGGAATCAAAGGGCGCCCCGAACAGGACGATTTTGGCGTCCTCATAGGGAGCATCACAGGCCAGGAAGGTTTCCACGTTATTTTTCAGCATTTTGGCACCCTTCTTCCGTTTCCACTTCCTTCAGCATCTCCTCCAGGAAGGCCGGCAGCCAGAAGGCTCCCACATGGAGCCGGGTGGTGTAGTACCGGGTGTGCATGTTCAGGGCTTCCCAGGCCGGAGCATCCAGGTCGTTGATGGGATGGTACTTTTTGCTGGCGAAGCCGAAGGTCCAGTAGCCCGCCGCATAGGTGGGGATATGGGCCTGGTACACCTTGCTGATGGGGAAGGTACTGACGATCCGCTGGTGGCTCCGCTGCATGGCGATGGCGTCTTCCTTGTAGAAGGGGCTCCCCTGCTGGTTCACCATGATCCCGTCTTCCCGGAGGGCGTTGTAGCAGCTGCCGTAGAATTCCCGGGTAAAGAACCCTTCGGAAGGACCGAAAGGATCCACGGAATCCACAATGATCAGGTCATAGGAATTTTCCCGGTGGCGGATGAATTTCAGGGCATTTTCAAAATAGATGTGCACCCGCCGGTCATCCATCCGGCAGGCGTTCCCGGGCAGATAGTTCCGGCAGGCTTCCACCACCATGGGGTCCATTTCCACCAGATCGATTTTCTCCACCCGGTCGTACCGGGTCAGTTCCCGGACCACGCCCCCGTCCCCGGCGCCGATCACCAGGATGTCCTTGATGCCCTTGTGGACCGCCATGGGTACATGGGTCATCATTTCGTCGTAAATGAATTCGTCCCGTTCCGTCAGCATCACATTGCCGTCCAGTGTCAGGACCCGGCCGAATTCCGGCGTTTCGAAAATATCGATCCGCTGGAAGTCACTCTGTTTGGAGAACAGGTGACGGTTCACCCGGAGGCTGTGTTTCACATCCGGTGTATGGAATTCGCTGAACCACATTTCCATTGGTTGTATCCCCCTCTTATGCCAGTACATTCAGGTGCTTCAGTTCCGGATCTTCTGAACCGGTCATGCTGCAGCCCTTTTCTTTGGCGTACCGGATATGTTCCAGTACGGTTTTGGTGATTTTTTCGCCCGGTGCCAGCAGCGGGATCCCCGGCGGATAGCACATGACGAATTCGCTGCACACCCGGCCTTCGCACTGCTCCAGGGGCAGGCTGATCTTGTCCGCATAGAAGGCTTCCTGGGGACTGGTGACCACCACCGGTTCCACATATTCCTGGGTAAGCATGCCGGTGGGATCCTTCTGGTACCGGCGGCGGATTTCCGCCAGGGCGCTGACCAGCCGTTCCAGATCCTGGATCCGGTCCCCCATGGACAGGTAGGCCAGGATGTTGCCGATATCCCCGAACTCGATCTGGATGTCGTAGTCATCCCGGAGGATGTCGTACACTTCGATGCCGGCCAGGCCGATGTCCAGGGTGTGGATGCTCAGTTTTGTGTTGTCGAAATCAAAGACGGAATCCCCGTTCATCAGTTCCCGGCCGAAGGCGTAGTAGCCCCCGATGTTGTTGATTTCCTGCCGGGCGTATTCCGCCATATCCACCACTTTGTGGAAGATCTCCCGGCCGTGGAGGGCCAGCCGCCGGCGGCTGATGTCCAGGCTGGACATCAGCAGGTAGCTGCCGGAGGTGGTCTGGGTCAGGTTGATGATCTGCCGCACATACCCGGCGTGGACCTTGGGCCCGGTGAGCAGGAAGCTGGACTGGGTCAGGCTGCCCCCGCTTTTGTGCATGGAGATGGCGGCCATGTCGGCGCCGGCGGCCATGGCGGATACGGGCAGGCCGCTGCCGAAGTAGAAGTGGGTGCCGTGGGCTTCATCCGCCAGGCACAGCATCCCCGCGTCATGGGCCATTTTCACAATGGCCCGGAGATCGCTGCACACCCCGTAATAGGTGGGGTTGTTCACCACCACCGCCACCGCGTCCGGATTTTCCCGGATGGCCTTGGCCACTGCATCCCGTTTCATCCCCAGGCTGATTCCCAGCCGCTTGTCCACATCCGGGTTCACGTACACCGGGATGGCCCCGCAGAGCACCAGGGCGTTGATCATGCTTTTGTGGACATTCCGGGGCAGGATGATCTTGTCCCCCCGTTTGCAGGCGGACAGGATCATGGACTGGACAGCGCTGGTGGTCCCCCCCACCATCAGGAAAGCCTGGCTGGCCCCAAAGGCGTCGGCGGCCAGCTGTTCCGCCTCCCGGATCACCGACACCGGATGGCACAGGTTGTCCAGGGGCTTCATGCTGTTTACATCCACCCCCACGCATTTTTCTCCCAGAAAATCCGTCAGTTCCGGATTTCCCCGGCCCCGTTTGTGGCCGGGCACGTCAAAGGGCACCACCCGCATCTTCCGGAACCGTTCCAGGGCCTCATAGATGGGGGCCCGATCCTGCTTCAACCGATATTGTTTTTCCAAGCTCTTTCCCTCCCCAGTATTGCTGCTGTCTCTGCTTCCTGCAAAAAAAACGCAAGCTGCCTCTTTGCAGCTTGCGTAATAAGGTCTCATCCGGTATGGCGGTTTGCTTCTTTTCAGGGAATCTCCCCGTTACGAACGACTCTTATTGACCGTTTCACAAGTCTGCGCACAGACGCATTGCGGTTATGAAGTAACCAACTTATAAAAGTTGAACCCACAGGTTCAATCAATAAGGCTGCAAACCAGTTGCCGCCAGTTCGGCAGTGGACCCGGCTGTCCGTATGGCCTTGACCGGACAGCCGTCCCGAAAGACGTAATCTTGTCCAGTGGTCCGATGAAGGTTTTGAAAACACGTGACCGAATTTTCAAATCGTAAAAATTTTAACATACCCCCACCCCGTTGTCAATTTCATCTTGTCTTTCTCCCTTCCCCCGTGCTACCATGGGGACAGACTTTTTGAAGGGAGCTGGTTGGATGACACGGGAGGAATGGATACGGGCCCAGGTGCGGAACCCCTGGCACTGGGGGAGCCTGCTGGCCCTGTGGGGACTGGGGTATTACACCCTGGGCTGGGCGGGCCGGGGCCACTATACCGCCGCCATTGCGGGCTGGGTGCTGTTCCTTCTGGTGGAAACCGCCCCCATGCTCTGGACCATGCTGGTCTTCACCGGGGCCATCCTGTTCCTGTCCCGGTTCTTTCCTCCGGCGGCCCTGATTTTCCTCATCATCGGCATCGTGTTCTTCATCCTCCGGATCCGGTACGTGATCCAGAACGCCCAGCTGCTGGCCAGCGGCTTCCTGGTCTATCTGCTGTACTACCATCTGTTTGCCGACCGGATGCGGCTGGGCTGGGCGCTGGTGGAAGCCTGCTACAAACTGGTGACTCTGAACCACCTGTTTGCCCTGGCAGCTCCGGCATTTCCTGGCCTACCCGGCCCTGCTCCTGGCCGCCGGTCTCCCGGTGCTCCTGGTCCACCTGCTGCTTTGGCTGGCCTACCGGAGGGGGTATGAAAGCCGCAATGCCCTGACGGTGCTGTTCGGCCTGCCCCTGGTGGTGCTTTCCTTCCTGCTGCCCTTCCTGAAAATCCTGGGCGCCTTTGACGGGGCCGCTTTTACCGACGCCGGCCACACCGGGCACATGGGCGGGGACGGATTCCATGGCACGGACGGATTCCATGGCACCCACGGGATCCAGACCACCGACGGCTTCCACGGCACCGGCGAGGTCCCTATGCCGGCAGATGGCCACCCGGTGCCCATACACCATGTGAACGGCTACTTCCGTTCCACCCCTGACGGGGGCACCACCTATGTGCAGCCCCATGTGGCCACCAATCCGGACGGCATCGTGGAAAACAACCTGTCCTGGCACGGTCTCCATCCCGCGACCGGACCGGAAGGAACCCCCCAGGCCCCATCAGCCGCCGGCCATCCGGTCCATATTCCCCACGTGGATACGGTGCCAGGGGTGGGAAAGGAGAAGAAGGAATAAAAAAAAAGGCTGTGAAAAAATGATTTCTCATTTTTTCACAGCCCCTTTTTTAATCAAACTTCCGGTCGTACAGATCACTCTTGGCCAGGAATTCCTCCACCGTAGCGAAGCCCAGCTTTTTCAGCAGCTCGATCACGTAGGGATTTTCCGCCGGGGTGTTGTACTGGGCCTCATCGCTGTAGGCCTGTACGTTCTTCTTGCCTTCCTCCCGGTTCACCAGGGCCTTGGGGCCGCCTACGCAGCCGCCCTTGCAGCCCATGCCTTCGAAGAAGTTCCCTTCATGGTTCCCCTTCAGGATGTTGTCGATCATGGCCCGGCATTCCGGCACGCTGTCCGCCCGGCGGATCTTCATTTCGATCTTCCGGTGGGGATTCAGCTTCTTCACCGTGGCATCCACAGCCGCCGCCACCCCGCCGGCATAGGCGTAGCGGATCCCGGCCTTGGAAGCGTGGGGCACATTGTCCTCTTCCAGGGAAGCCAGATCCAGTTTGGTGGTGGAGAACAGATCCCGGAGTTCTTCATAGGTGAGCACGTAGTCGATGGCACCCTTCAGATCCGGTTCCTTGATTTCCGCCTTCTTGGCCATGCAGGGCCCGATGAACACGGTCTTGGCTTCCGGATGGAGCACTTTTACCGTCCGGCCCCCGGCGATCATGGGAGATACGGAACCGGGAACATTGGGCATCAGCTGATGGTACAGCCGGCGGATCATGGCGATCCACATGGGGCAGCAGCAGCTGGTCAGCTGGAAGTCCCCTTCCTTGTTGACGTTCTTGTCAAATTCAAGGGCTTCCTTCAACGTCAGGATATCGGCGAACACCGCCACTTCCAGCATCCCGGAAAAGCCCAGCAGCTTCAGGGCCGTCCGCAGCTTGCCGGCAGTGACTTCCGGACCGAACTGGCCGGAAAAAGCCGGTGCCACCAGGGCGTAGATGGGGGTATCCCCCTTCTTCAGTTCTTCCACCACCGGGATGATGTCCTTCTTGGTCTTCAGGGATTCCAGTTTGCAGGCATCCACACAGGCCTGGCAGCCCACGCATTTGTCCGGATCGATCTGGACCCCGTCAGCGCTGGGGTGCATGGCATCCCACTGACACACCTTCACGCAGTCCGCCTGTTTGTCTTCAGAACAGGTGCAGGGTTTCACCCGCCACACCAGGCTGGTGTCTTCCGGATGGGCCAGACATTCGATCATCTTGGGATCGGCGTTTTCGATGTCTTCCACATTCTTCCCTTCCGCCGCCCGCTTCAGCATCTTGTGATACAGTTCATCCAGAGTCAGGTTCTTCGCTTTGCTTTCTTCCATGTTTTTCTCCCCTCATGCAGCGGGCTGCCGGTTGTACAGCCCCTATGGTTCCGCTTTACACATTCAAAAAATCTGCCAGCAGATTTTTTCATCCGGCCGCTGACCGTTGACAGCTGACCGTTGACAATTTATACGATTTTCGTGGACCATCCCTCAATGTTCCACACCTGGTCCACCCAGTCTTCGTAGAATTCCGGTTCGTGGGACACCAGCAGCAGGGTTCCCTTGTATTCCCGGAGGGCCCGCTGGAGTTCCTCCTTGGCCTCCACATCCAGGTGGTTGGTGGGTTCGTCCAGCACCAGCAGGTTGGCCGGCCGCTGCATGATCTTGCACAGCCGCACCTTGGCCGCCTCGCCCCCGGAAAGGGCGGTCATCCTGGTGGTGATGTGGTCATTGGTAAGCCCGCAGGCCGCCAGGGCTGCCCGGACTTCCGAATTGCTCATCCCCGGATATTCCTGCCACAGTTCCTCCAGGGCAGTGTTCTGGTTCCCCTTGGCGCTTTCCTGTTCGAAATACCCTACGGAAACAAAATCTCCCTGTTCCACGCTGCCGGCCACCGGGGGGATCATTCCCAGCAGGGTCTTCAGCAGGGTGGATTTCCCCAGGCCGTTGGTGCCCCGGATGGCGATTTTCTGTCCCCGTTCCAGCTTCAGGTCCACCTGTTTGGTGAGAGGTACATCGTACCCCAGCACCAGGTTGGAGGCCGTGAGCACGAACCGGGACGGGGTCCGGTCCTCCAGGAACCGGAAATGGGGTTTGGGTTTCTCCGCCCGTTTGGTGAGAAGCTCCATTTTGTCCAGCTTCTTCTGCCGGCTGTTGGCCATGCCCCGGGTGGCCACCCGGGCTTTGTTCCGGGCGATGAAATCCTGTTCCTTCTTGATTTCCGCCTGCTGCCGTTCATAGGCTGCTTCTTCCTGGCGCCGTTTCAGGGCCGCCATTTCCTCGAACTTTTCATAGTTCCCGGTATACCGGTCCAGCTTCAGGTTGTCCACATGCCAGATGATGTTGGTCACCGCATTCAGGAAGGGCACGTCATGGGAAATCAGGATAAAGGCGTTTTCATAATCCTGGAGGTACCGGGTAAGCCACTGGATGTGTTCCGCATCCAGATAGTTGGTGGGTTCGTCCAGCAGCAGGATGTCCGGATTCTCCAGCAGCAGTTTGGTCAGGAGCACCTTGGTCCGCTGGCCCCCGGACAGTTCGTCCACCTTATGTTCCAGGCCGATGTCCCGGAGCCCCAGACCCCCGGCCACTTCCTCGATCTTGGCATCCAGGTTGTAGTAGTCCGCCGCTTCCAGCCGTTCCTGGATTTCTCCCACTTCTTCCATGAGCCGGTCCATTTCCTCCGGGGAAGCGCTTTCCATTTTGTCGTAATCCGCCAGCATCTCCTGTTCCTGTTCCACCAGGTCCTGGAAGGCGGTGCGTAGGGTTTCCCGGATGGTCATCCCGGGCACCAGCACGGAATGCTGGTCCAGATAGCCAACCTTGGTCCGCCGGGCCCAGGTGACCTTCCCTTCATCCGGACTCAGTTTGCCGGTGATGATGGACATAAAGGTGGATTTTCCTTCCCCGTTGGCCCCCACCAGGGCCACGTGCTCCCCTTTTTCCAGGCGGAAAGAAACATCGTCGAAAATATCCCGTCCCCCATAACTGTGGGACAGATGGGCAACATCCAAAACGCTCATGCAGGAACTCCTTCATCTTTGTTCATTCATGCCAGCTTTGCTGGCCTCCTTGGGCCGTTGACAGTTGACAGCTGACCGTTGACAGGGTTGCTGCCCCGCAGCAGCCTTTATAATCGATTTAGTATACCATAAAACCCCCGCCGGGTCCAATCCTCCCATCCGTTGCCGGGACAACAGACATCTGCCTGTACCGTATGCTATACTGTCCCCGATAGGGGTCTGCCGCATGGGCGGCGGGCCTGTGACCCACAACAGGATTCATGGAAAACAAGGGGAGAAAAACATGGGTTATCAACTGACAAAGGAAGGGCTCCGGCAGGTCTTTGCCGCCTGGAGCCGGGAGTACGACATCTACGCTCCCAAACGGTTCGAAGGCACTGGCCGGTTCTCGGAAACCGACGTGATCCGCTATGGCACGGTTTCCGATCCGGAAGAAGTGATCTGGGACCAGCGGTCCGACTATTCCTGGAAGGAAGCGCTGCTGCCGGTGTGCCAGACCCTGCTGTACTTTACGGAAGACACGGTCACCGAAGCCCAGGACCCGGACCGGGGCAAGATTGTCCTGCTCCGGAGCTGCGACCTGGCGGCAGTGGAACGGTTCGACTACATCTTCCTCCAGAACGGGCCGGAGGATTCCTACTACAAAGCCCGCCGGGACAAGATCAAATTCGTCCTCATGGGCTGTGCGGAGTCCTTTGAGGGCTGTTTCTGCTGCTCCATGGGCACCAACCATGCCGATGGCTGGGACGGGGCCCTGAACCGGCGCCCTGAAGGATACCTGGCAGAAGCCCGGGACGGCTTCCTGGCGGACGCTCTGGCAAAAGCCGGCACCTCCTGTGGGGAGGTGGCCCCGGATGCGGTGGAAACCAACGATTTCACCGTCACCGTACCGGACAACCTGACGGAAGCGGTGGCCAAAAGCACCATCTGGGACGAATACGACAAACGGTGCATCAAATGCGGCCGGTGCACCCTGGTGTGCCCCACCTGCACCTGCTGGTCCATGCAGGATCTCTACTACACGGAAAACGGCCAGGCCGGGGAACGGCGCCGGGTCCAGGCTTCCTGCATGATCGACGGCTACACCGACGTGGCCGGGGGCCTGAAGTTCCGCCAGAAGGGCGGGGAACGGATGCGCTTCAAGGTGCTCCACAAGGTCCTGGACTTCAAGAAACGGGCCGGCTACCAGATGTGCGTGGGCTGCGGCCGCTGTGACGCCATCTGTCCGGAATACATTTCCTTTGTCCGCTGCATCGAAAAACTGGCGGACGGCATGACGGAGGTTACGAAAGATGAAAAATAACACCTATCTGCCTTTCCGGTCCGAGATCCTGGAAGTGATCAAACATGCGGACCTGGAATATACCTTCCGGATGGCCTATGACCGGGGTGCGGAACATCCGGTGAAGCCGGGCCAGTTCTTCGAGATTTCCATCCCCAAATACGGGGAGGCCCCCATTTCCGTCAGCGGCATCACCGACCATTCCCTGGATTTCACCATCCGGAAAGTGGGCAGCCTGACCAACGAAATCTTTGAAAACTACGTGGGCAGCCATTTCTTTCTCCGTGGACCCTACGGCAACGGGTTCGATGTGGACATGTTCAAGGGAAAGGAAATCATCCTGGTGGCCGGGGGCTCCGGCCTGTCCCCCATCCACGGGGTCATCGACTACTTTGCGGACCATATGGATGAATGTGAACGGCTGACGGTAATCGTGGGCTTCAAGTCCCCCCATGACATCCTGTTCCGGGATGACCTGAAACGGTGGAAAGCAAGCGGCATGAACCTGATCTACACCGTGGACAAGGCCGATGACGACCCGGACTATGACGGCCATGTGGGCCTGGTGACCCAGTACATCCCGGAAATGAACCTCCAGGATCCGGACAACGCCATCGCCGTGGTGGTGGGCCCGCCCATGATGATCAAATTCTCCATCAAGACCCTGCTGGGCCTGGGCTTCGACGAAGAAAAAGTCTGGGTCTCCGAATCCCGGAAGATGTGCTGCGGCGTAGGCAAATGCGGCCACTGCCGGATTGGGGAAATCTACGTGTGCCAGGATGGACCGGTGTTCAAATACACCCAGGTCCGTTCCTTCATTGACTAGGAGGCGTGCCATGCTGGATATGGATTGTGGAAAACTGAAAAAGAACGCCTACCGGGTCACCAAGCACCGGGGCGTCACCTCTTCCCGGGTACGGGTGCCCGGAGGGCATCTCACCGCCGATGTGCTGGGAAAGATCCAGGAAATCGCCGAAACCTACGGCAACGGCCAGGTCCATCTGACCATCCGCCAGGGCTTCGAGATCCTGGGCATCCCCTTTGAAAAAGTTCCGGAAGTGAACAAGGCTCTCCAGCCCATCATCGAGGAACTGGACATCAACCAGGAAGCCCCCGGCACCGGCTACCCGGCTTCCGGTACCCGGAACATCATGGCCTGCGTGGGGAACCGGGTGTGCCCCTTCGGGAACTATGACACCACTGCCCTGGCCAAACGGATCGAAAAGGCCATCTTCCCCAACGACCTCCATGTGAAGGTGGCCCTTACCGGTTGTCCCAACGACTGCTGCAAGGTGCGGATGCACGATTTCGGGATCATCGGCATGACCGAGCCCCAGTTCGACCCGTCCCGGTGCATCAGCTGTGGGGCCTGCGTGAAGAAATGCAAACAGCTTTCCGTGGAAGCCCTGCATATGGACAAATTCCGGCCGGTTCGGAACGTGGAAAAATGCATCGGCTGCGGGGTCTGCGCCCATGCCTGTCCCAACCGGGCCTGGACCCGGAGCAGGACCCAGTACTTCCGGATCACCCTCCTGGGCCGCAGCGGCAAGAAGAATCCCCGGATGGGCGTGGACTTCATCAAATGGGCGGATGCGGACAGCGTGGTAAAGATCGTCAGCAATGTGTATGATTACGCCCGGAAGTACATCGACCCGGAAGCCCCTGGCGGCAAGGAACACATCGGGTACATGGTGGACCGGACCGGTCCGGAAGAATTCCTCCGGTACATCCTCCGGGACGTGCACCTGCCGGAAAAGGCGGAAGTGTACAAGCCTCTCTACTGGAACGGGATCCGGTATTGGGGGTTGAAGTAATAAAGGGTGTGAAAATGCTTTTCACACCCTGTCACTAGTCTCTAGTCACTAGTCTCTAGCTGATGGAAGCCAGCTATCGCTGGCAAATATAGGAGTTGTGAATTATTTTTTCACAGCTCCTTTTTTGTTATAATGGACCCATGAAAGGACTGATACTCATGAAATGGCTCATTGCTTCTGATATCCATGGGTCCGCCTTGTTCACCCGGCAGCTGCTGGAACGGTTCCGTGCCGAAGGGGCCGACCGACTGCTTCTTTTGGGCGACCTGCTGTACCACGGGCCCCGGAACGACCTGCCCGAAGGCTATGCCCCCAAAGAGGTCATCCGGCTGCTGAACAGCGTCAAGGACCGGATTTTCTGCGTCCGGGGAAACTGTGAAGCGGAAGTGGACCAGATGGTGCTCCAGTTTCCGGTGCTGGCAGATTATGCCCTGCTGGAATGGAACCATCACCTGATTTTTGTGACCCACGGCCACCTCTACAACACCCAGAACCCGCCGCCCCTCCAGCCCGGAGACATCCTGCTCCACGGCCATACCCACATCCCCGCTGACGAACCCTGGGGCCGGGACAACCGGTACTGGAACCCGGGCTCCGTATCCCTGCCCAAAGCCGGCAGCGCCCACGGATATATGGTGCTGGAAAAGGACCGGCCCCTCTGGAAAGCACTGGAATAGGAGGACCACCACCATGCTTCTTTCCCGAAAAGTTTCTCTTTCCCTTTTCCTGGCCATCCTGGCCCTGGCTCCCCTGGGTTTCCGGCCCCTTCCTGCCCTGGCGGCGGAGGCCGGTCCCTCCCATGCCCAAAAGGCCGCGCCCCATCCCCAAAAAGCCCCGGCGCTCCTGGGCCGCCCCCACGGCAAAATCTCCCCGGTCATCGACGCCCACAGCGCCGTGGCCAACACGGATCTGATGCCGGTGGCGGCCGGCGTCACGGTGATCACCCGGCAGGAAATCGCCGCCAACCACTATGACAGCGTGGCCGAAGCCCTGACCTATGCACCGGGAATCACCGTCACCGGCGGGGTGGTGAACACCTCCCAGCGGATCGTCCGGATCGACGGGGACGAGCGGGTGGCGGTATTCATCGACGGCCACCGGAGGAACCTGGAAAGCGGCCTGACCAACGGCCGCAGCACCTACGACCTGGACATGGCCGTGCCCCCTTCCGCCATTGAACGGATCGAAGTGATCCGCGGGATGGCGGACGGCGGCTATCTGAACTATGATACCCCCGGCGGGGCCATCAACATCGTCACCCGGAAGGGCCGGGACCATCAGGTCCGGCTGGAAGGAGCCCGGGGTCCCTATGACGGCTGGCGCTGGAGCGCCCATCTGGAAGGCAGCGTCGAAGGCTGGAGCTGGCTGGCCACCGGAGGCCGTTCCAACCTGGATGCCCTCCACTACCGGGACGCTTCCGGCAGCCGGCACACCATGCCCGATTCCGCCCGGAACCGGCGGGAAATGTTCTACCGATTCGACCGGCAGTTCACCGATTCCACCTCCCTGACCCTCTCCTACGCCCATTTCAGCAACAGCCGGGGGCTCTGGCTGGGCCGTTCCTACTGGGACAGCCACCGGGAGGACTATGAGGCGGAAAAGCTGGCCAACAACGTGAACCTGACCTACAACTACAAGGAAGACGCTCCGGTGCCGGCCTGGATTTCCTTCTCCCACAACTACAACCAGGCGGATTCCTACTATCCTGCCGGGACGGAGGAACAGGACCGGCTCCCCAGCTACAGCCGGTGGAAAGCCCGGACCAACAGTCTGGACTGGCGGGACGGGTGGAAAGTGGGCCGGAATCTGACGGTTTCCGCTGGGGCCTCCTGGCAGCACACCTCCCTGGATACGGAGCAGAACCTGCTGGATGCACACAACTTTGCCAAGGACTACAACAAGGGCATCAGCAACCTGTCCGCCTTTGTGACCACCAAGACCCGGTACGGCAAACTGTCCCTCCAGAGCACCTCCCTGTTCAACCACAACACCCGGTTCGACAATGAATACGTATATGGGAATTCCCTGGAATACCATCCCGATGACCGGCTGACCCTCTACGGATCCCTCCAGCGGATCTATTCCGTCCCCACCCTGGATGAGCTGTATTACAACAATGCCAACCGGGATTCCAACGGTGCCTGGAAGATTCGGGGCAATGAGCATCTCCAGCCGGAAACGGGCCTCAAATGGAACGGGGGCATCCGATACCGGCTCAATGATCACAGCACCCTGGACGCCAATGCCTTTGTGTCCCACATCAACAATCCCATTGTCTGGTACAAGGAGGCCGGAGCCTGGACTCCGAAGAATCTGGAAAGCCAGAACAAATCGGGGCTCCAGCTCACCTGGGAAGACCGGTTCAGTCCCCGGTACGGGCTCACTGCTTCCTATGCCTGGACCCGGACGGACACCACCTGCGGCGGGGGCATCGATCCCCGGTACACCGATGAGGTGGCTCCCCATGCCTTCAAGACGGCCCTGACCTACCAGGACAGCCGCTGGACCAACAGCCTGCTGTTCCAGGCCGCCTGGGGCCGGGACAAGGGATGGTACACCGGCAATGCCTATACCCTGGACGCCAATTTCAACTACCGGTTCAACAGCCGCTGGAGCGCCTGGCTGAAGCTCCGGAACCTGCTGGACGAAAGTTACGAAGACGTGGGCTCCCGGGCCCTGGGAGACTGTCCCGCCTACGGCCGCACGGCCCTGATGGGAGTGACGTATACGTTGTAAAAAAGGGGGGTGAATTTTTTCACACCCCCTTTTTTCACTTCCTCCCCATCTCCTTCAGATTCTTGAAAAACCGGTCGATGATCCGGTTGTAGACTCCAAGGGGATCGTTTTCGCTGTTCCGGACCCGGGCGTCTTCGCTGGAAGCCACCAGCTTCCCGGTTTTGGTGTCGAACCACAGGAACCGGACAGTGACGCTGGCATAGGGCACATAGTAGTCCGGGATATACTCCGGATAGGTAATGGTCCGGTAAAAGGTGTTCCAGTTGCCCTTGTCATCCCGGTAGCTGTCGTCGATTTCCCGGGTCTTCCACTCTGTGTGGGCGGGCACCAGATAGGAATCCACCTGGCATTTGTCCAGCAGGGCCAGGATATACAGCTGGGCCCCGGCATCCAGGGCCTGCTGGGGGATGGTCACTGCCTTCCGCTCTCCGCTTTCCGCCGGATGGACCGACTTCTCTGTTTCCTGTTCCCCGGCTTTTTCTCCTGTCCCCGGAGCAGGCAGGGAGGCTTTTGTTTTCCCTTCCCCCGGCAGCAGGGCCCGGAACTGGGCCGCCGATTCCATCACCACTTTGGGAGATTTCACTTTCCCCGCCTTTTTCCGGTATTCCTGGAGCATTTTCTGGGCCTTGGTCCCGCTTTCCAGCCCATACCCGCTCAGATCCATCTCCGACAGATACACCGTCTTCACCTGGCTGAAATCATACTCCGTATCCTGCCAGCTGGTGTATTCCGCCAGCGCCCCGGAAGCCCCGGCCACCGTCAGGAATCCCGCCAGCAGCACCGTGCGGATGCCTTGCAGCAGTTTCATGGTGTCTCACCCTTTCTGTTTTTTCTGATTTCTTGTATTCTGCCATCTCCACATGAATCTCCCATGAAGCAGCAGCCTTCATCGTCAGTATACCATAAAAAAGAACCCGTCCCAAAGGGCGGGTTCTCTCCACAGGCCCGAGACGCGAGACTCGAAACCCGAAACCGGGGGGTTGCCGCAGCAACACCCCTTCTTGCAGAACTCAGATCAGTTCCAGGATAGCCATTTCAGCTGCATCGCCGCGGCGGGGAGCCGTTTTGTAAATACGGGTATAACCGCCGTTGCGGTCAGCGTATTTGGGGGCGATTACATCAAACAGCTTCTTGGTGGCATCTTCATCCACGAGGAATGCCAGAACCTGACGACGGGCGCTCAGATCACCTTTTTTGGCCAGGGTGATCATCTTATCAGCCAGACCGCTGATTTCTTTGGCCTTCGTTTCGGTGGTTTCAATTCTCTCGTTTTTGAAGAAGGCGGTCAAGACGCTGCGGAACATAGCTTTCCGGTTGCTGGTGTTCCGGTTGAATTTTCTGTAGGACATCTTTCGTCTTCCTCCTATTCTTCGTCAGCATTGCGCAGGTGCAATCCCAACTCCTCGATTTTGTTCTTGACTTCTTCCAAGGATTTGCTGCCCAGGTTCCGGACGCAAATCAGCTCGTCTTCCGTCTTGTTGATGATATCTTCTACCGTGTTGATGCCGGCCCGTCTCAAGCAGTTGTTGGAACGGACAGTCAGATCCAGATCATCGATGGACATCTGCAGCACAGAAGACTTGCTGCCTTCGTCGCTGGTCTTGGTACCATCTTCGTCCCCCTGGATGCGGGGCACGTTGGTGGTCTTGAACAGAGCCAGATACTTGATCAGGATTTCGGCTGCAGAAGTCACAGCTTCATCCGGCCCCAGGCTCCCGTCGGTCCACACTTCAAGGGTCAGCCGGTCATAGTTGGTCACGTTGCCCACCCGGGTATCGGTAACACCGAATTTCACACGGGTAATGGGAGAATAGATGGAATCCACAGGGATGAAGCCGATGGGCTGATCCTTGGATTTGTTCTTCTCCGCCTGCACGTAGCCGCGGCCCACGTCAACGTAGATTTCCATGTTCAGGGCGCCGTTCTTGTCCAGGGTTGCAATGTGCAGCTCAGGGTTCAGAACTTCCGTATCCTGATCGGTGATCACGTCAGCGCCGGTCACTTCGCCTTCGCCGGCCTTCTTGATGTAGAACGTCTTGGGCTCAAAGGAGGCCTGGTCATCCAGACCCACTTTGAAGCACAGGGCTTTAATGTTTAATACGATATCCGCAACGTCTTCTCTGACTCCCTCAATGGTAGAGAACTCATGGAGAACTCCATCGATTTTGATGCCCGTCACAGCCATGCCGGACAAGGAAGAAAGCAGTACACGACGCAGACTGTTACCTAAAGTAATACCGTATCCACGTTCCAAAGGTTCCCAGACGAACTTGCCATAACGTCCGTCAGGAGAAATTTCGTCGACAACCAGGCTAGGTTTTTCGATTTCCTTCATGCGGAAGCCTCCTTTCGCGCATTACCACAATACGCGGTATAAGTAAGTGGAGAACAGTATCGGATTACTTGGAGTACAATTCGACGATCATCTGTTCTTCAACAGGAACGTCGATGTCTTCCCGAACCGGCAGACGGTCAACCTTTCCGCAGAGGTTCTGAGCGTCCACAGAGATCCAGGCAGGAACGGAGGTCTTGCCCAGGACTTCAGCCATGCCCTTGAAGTAGGCAGAGCTGCGGCTGTTTTCCATTACGGAGACTACATCCCCGGCTTTTACCAGAGCAGAGGGGATGTCCAGGCGCTTGCCGTTGACGGCAATGTGGCCGTGGGTCACCAGCTGGCGAGCCTGACGGCGGGTGTGGGCCAGGCCCATGCGATACACCACGTTGTCCAGTCTGCGTTCCAGCAGGATCAGCAGGTTGGCACCAGCGATGCCTTCCATTTTCTTGGCTTTTTCGTAGTAGCCGCGGAACTGTTTTTCCAGAACGCCATAGATGAACTTGGCTTTCTGTTTTTCAGCCAGCTGCATACCATATTCGCTCTTCTTTTTGAACTGGCGTTTCGGCTGACGGTTGGATTCTTTCATAACCCCAACGAATGCCGGAGACATGCCCAGAGATCTGCATCTTTTCAGAACAGGAGTCTTATCAATAGCCATCTAGTCTTTCACCTCCAATTATACTCTTCTGCGTTTCGGCGGACGGCAGCCATTGTGAGGAATCGGAGTCACATCTTTGATGGATTCCACTTCCAGGCCTGCAGCCTGCAGAGCGCGGATGGCAGCTTCACGGCCAGCGCCGGGTCCCTTTACGAATACTTCGATCCGTTTCAGGCCATGTTCCATAGCGGCTTTGGCAGCGGTTTCAGCAGCCATCTGAGCTGCGAAAGGAGTGCTTTTCCGGGAACCGCGGAAGCCCTGACCGCCGGCAGAAGCCCAGCTCAGGACAGCCCCGTTCAGGTCGGAAATCGTTACGATCGTGTTATTAAAGGTGGAGCGGATATGTGCTACACCAGCTTCAATGTTCTTGCTTACTTTCCGTTTGTTACGGACAACTTTTTTACCAGCCACTCGTCTAATCCCTCCTTAGACAAACTTACTTCTTAGCACCGGCCACTTTTTTCGGGCCTTTACGGGTACGAGCATTGTTTTTGGTGTTCTGACCGCGCACAGGCAGGCCTGCACGATGTCTGCGGCCGCGGTAGCAGCCGATTTCCACCAGGCGTTTGATGTTCAGGGATTCTTCACGGCGAAGGTCCCCTTCCACTTTATATTCATGATCCAGGATTTCACGCAGCTTGGCAATTTCCGCTTCCGTCAGATCCCGGACACGGGTGTCCGGATTGATCCCGGTCTTGGCCAGGATTTCCCGGGACAGGGTCAGACCAATCCCGTAAATGTACGGCAGGGCATATTCGATACGTTTATCTCTAGGCAAATCTACACCGGCGATACGAGCCATTCAAAGCACCTCCTTATCCTTGTCTCTGTTTATGTTTCGGGTTTTCGCAAATGACCATAACGCGGCCTTTGCGTTTGATAATCTTGCATTTTTCGCAAATGCGTTTTACAGACGGTCTTACTTTCATGTTGCTTGAACCTCCTCTTGCCAATCCTCTTATTTGAACCGATAAGTAATCCGGCCCCGGTTCAGGTCATAGGGCGTCAGCTCTACGGTAACCTTGTCCCCTGGGAGGATCTTAATAAAGTTCATACGTATTTTTCCGGAAATATGTGCCAGGATTTCATGATCGTTTTCCAGTTTTACCCGGAACATCGCATTGGGTAAAGATTCCAAGACAGTACCTTCTACTTCGATCGCATCTTGTTTTGACACGCTAATGCCTCCTTACCCTTTTACCGCAGCGACCACATCAGCATACACCTTGTCGATGGGCTGAGTGCCGTCAATTTCCCTGTACACGCCTTCCGCCTTGTAATACGCAATGAGAGGAGCAGTTTGGCTATGGTACGCTTCCAAACGTTTTTTTACAGTGGTTTCTTTGTCATCATCCCGCTGGTAAAGTTCCCCACCGCATTTGTCGCATACATTTTCCTGTTTGGGAGGATTGTATACCACATGATAGGTCGCACCGCAGTTCTTGCAGATCCGCCGGCCGGTGACCCGGGCCACCAGGTCTTCATCAGGCACGCTGATGTTGACGGCAGCGGTCAGGGTGATCCCGAGATTCTTCAGGATTTCGTCCAGAGCTTCTGCCTGTTCTTTGGTACGGGGAAAACCGTCCAGGATGAATCCTTTGGCACAATCCGGCTGGCTCAGCCGTTCTCTCACAATGCCGATCGTGACACTGTCAGGAACCAAACCGCCGGCGTCCATATATTTCTTGGCTTCTTTCCCCAGTTCCGTCCCATTTTTCACAGCCGCACGGAACATATCTCCCGTGGAAATATGGGGAATGGGGAAATCGGCAACTAATTTTTCCGCTTGGGTCCCCTTGCCTGCGCCAGGAGGTCCCATTAAAAGAATATGCATGTTCTCTCTCCTTATTTCATGAAACCCTGGTAGTGCCGCATGAGGGTCATGGACTCTACCTGTTTCATCGTGTCAAGCGCTACGCCAACCACGATCAACAAAGCCGTTCCGCCGAAGTATACTCCGGAAATTCCTGTGAGCCAGACGATCATGTTGGGCATAATAGCAATGAACGCCAGAAAAACAGCACCCGCCAGGGTGATCCGGTTCATCACCTTGTCCAGATAGTCCGTGGTGGGTTTGCCAGGCCGCAGCCCGGGGATGAAGCCCCCATATTTCTTGATGTTGTCGGACATATCCGGAATGTTCAGGCTTACTGCCGTATAGAAGTAAGTGAAGAACAGGATGAGCAGGATGTACAGCGAGGTCTGCAACGGTGTGCCCCATGCTAAATAGCCGGCCACTTTCTGGATCCAGGGGATCTTGATGAACTGCGCAATGGTCACAGGAAACATCAATACGGAAGAAGCGAAGATGATGGGCATCACACCAGCCTGATTCACCTTTAAGGGAATATAGGTGGTGTGCCCGCCGTACATCTTCCGACCTACGATCCGCTTTGCGTACTGGACGGGGACTTTCCGGTAGGCCACCGTAATGGCCACCACGAACATCACCATCAGTACAGCCAGCACAGCGAAGATCAATACGTTGAAGACGTTGATAGTTCCTGCCTGCAGGTACCGGCCGATCACAGCCAGCCCGTTGGGCAGTCGGGAAATAATCCCAGCAAAGATGATCAGAGAAATCCCGTTCCCGATCCCTTTGGCCGTAATCTGTTCCCCAATCCACATCAGCAGCAGAGAGCCTGCGGTAAGGGTGATGACAATCATGGCAAAGGAGAAGAAGTCAGGATTGTTGACTGCTGCCCGCAAGCCATATGCCATCCCGATTGCCTGAATGGCGCCCAGGCCCACCGCTGCGTAGCGGTTGATTTTATTGATTTTTTTTGCTCCTTCCGCTCCCTCTTTGGACCATTCTTCCAAAGTCGGGATCACCACTGTCAGCAGCTGCGTAATGATTGACGCATTGATGTAAGGAGTAATGCTCATGGCAAATATGGAGAATTTGCTGAGAGCACCGCCGGAGAACAGATCCAGAAGACCGAACAGATTCCCACTGGTGAAAAGCCGTTCGATCATGGCTGCGTTAACCCCCGGAACGGGAATTTGCGTACCAGCCCTGAATACTATGAACATCGCAAGGGTAAAGAATACTTTCTTTCGGAGTTCCGTAGCCTTTAACAGGTTATCAAGGGCTGATGCCAATTAGATCACCTCTACCTTACCGCCGGCAGCTTCGATCTTGGATTGAGCAGTTTTGCTGAAGCCCATGGCTTTTACCGTGACCTTTTTGGTCAGTTCGCCATTGCCCAGGACACGAATGCCGTCACGGATGTTTTTCACCAGACCGGCTTCGATCAGGGCCACAGGATCGATTACAGCACCGTCGTCAAAGCAGTTGAATACTTCCACGTTGATTTCAGTGTAATGTTTGCCGAATTTATTGTAGAAACCGCGTTTCGGCAGACGCAGGTACAACGGCTTTTGGCCACCTTCAAATCCAGGACGTTTCACCCCGCCGCTACGGGATTTCTGACCTTTTTGGCCTTTGCCGGATGTTTTGCCCAGGCCGGAACCAAGACCGCGGCCTACACGGACGCGAGCTTTTTTGGAGCCGGCAGCGGGAGCCAATTCATGCAAATACATTTGCAGACCTCCTTATTACGCCTTGACTTCTTCTACTTTGACCATATGTTCCACTTTGTGGATCATACCGCGCAGAGCAGGGCAGTCTTCTTTCACAACGCTGGTACGGATCTTGGTCAGACCCAGAGCCTTGACAGTAGCGCGTTGGTCTTTGGGATACCCGATCAAGCTACGGGTCAGCGTGATTTTTACCTGTGCCATCATGCTACCTCCTTAGCCCAACAGTTCTTCAACAGTTTTGCCGCGCAGAGCAGCAACGTCTTTGGCATTCTTCAGGGATTTCAGCCCTTCCAGGGTAGCCCGGACCACATTGTTGGGGTTGGAAGTCCCCTGGGATTTGGTCAGGATGTCCCGAACGCCAGCCAGTTCCAGGACCGCACGGACAGGACCGCCGGCGATAACCCCGGTACCTTCCATAGCCGGTTTCAGCAGAACACGGCCTGCACCGAACACACCGATTACTTCGTGAGGAATGGTGGTGCCCTTCAGGGGAACGGTGATCAGGTTCTTTTTGGCATCATCCACACCTTTGCGGATGGCTTCGGGAACTTCGGCAGCTTTGCCCAGGCCCATGCCAACCTTGCCGTTTTCATCACCAACAACAACCAAAGCAGAGAAGGAGAAACGACGTCCGCCTTTTACGACCTTAGCTACGCGGTTGATGAAGACTACTCTTTCTTTGAAGCCATCATCTTGTTTTTCGTAATTAGCCACTCTTATGTCCTCCCTCTGTTAAAATTCCAGACCAGCTTCACGGGCTGCTTCAGCCAGAGCTGCCACACGGCCGTGATACAGGTAGCCGCCACGGTCGAATACAACCGTCTTGATGCCCTTTTCCAGAGCCTTTTTGGCGATTTCGGTGCCCACAGCTTTGGCAGCTTCGATGTTGCCGCCGTAGTTGGCTTTGTTGGCCTTTTCCACGGTGCTGGCGGATACCAGAGTTTCACCAGTTTCATCGTTGATAATCTGAGCGTAGATGTTGCTCAGGCTGCGATATACATTGAAACGGGGTTTTTCAGCCGTTCCCACAATATTTCTGCGCATACGCAGGTGACGTTTCTGACGTGCTGCGTTTTTATCTTTCTTGTTCAGCAAGAGATTCACTCCTTCCTATTAGAAATTATTTCTTGCCTTTGGCGCCGGCTTTACCAACCTTGCGGATGATATGTTCGCCTACATAGCGGATCCCTTTGCCTTTGTAGGGTTCGGGAGCCCGCAGGCTGCGGATTTCAGCAGCAACAGCACCAACTTTTTCCTTGTCGATACCGGAAACGATGATTTCCGTGGAGTTCGGGCAGTCGAAGGAAATGCCTTCGGGAGGATCCATCACGCAGGGATGGGAGAAGCCCAGGGTGAAGCTCAGGGCTTTGCCCTTCTTGGCTACACGGTACCCAACGCCCTGGATTTCCAGGTGTTTGGAATACCCTTCCGTAACACCGATGATCATGTTGTTGATCAGGGTACGGGACAGGCCGTGGAGGCTGCGGTGCACCTTGTCGTCGGAAGGACGGGTCACGGTGATCACCCCATCATTCAGGGCCACGGTCAGTTCTTTGCTGATTTGACGGCTCAGTTCGCCTTTCGGTCCCTTAACGGAGACCAGGTTATCTTCCACCGTTACCGTAACTTTATCAGGGACGGTAATCGGAGCTTTTCCAATTCTTGACACTTATAAGCACCTCCGGTCTAGGGAATATCTTACCAAACGTAAGCCACTACTTCGCCGCCCAATCCAGCTTTCCGGGCAGCCTTGTCGGTCATCATGCCCTTGGAAGTGGAGATTACGGCGATGCCCAGGCCGCCCAGTACGCGAGGCAGCTGGTCTTTCTGGGTGTAGACTCTCAAACCGGGTTTGGAGATACGCTTAATGCCAGAAATAACTTTTTCCTTGTTGGGACCGTATTTCAGCTGTACACGGATCACATTCTGGTGTTCACCGGCTACGACTTCGAAATCTTTAATGAATCCTTCGCTCTTCAAAATCTCTGCAATGGCAGTTTTGATTTTGGAGCAGGGGATTTCAACTTTATCGTGATGAACCGAATTGGCATTACGGATTCTCGTAAGCATATCGGCAATCGGATCAGTCATGGTCATTTATAAAAGCCCTCCTTCCTTTTTCCGCTCTTACCAGCTTGCTTTCGTTACGCCGGGAATAGCGCCTTCGTAAGCATACTTCCGGAAGCAGATACGGCAAATGCCGAATTTGCGCATGTAAGCATGCGGTCTGCCACAGATTTTGCAGCGATTATATTTGCGGACCTTGAACTTCGGTTCCGCTTTCCATTTTTCAATCAATGCGGTCTTTGCCACGGTTTTCCCTCCTTATGCCCCAAACGGCATACCCAGAAGCTTCAGCAGTTCTCTGCCTTCTTCGTCGGTTTTCGCAGTCGTTACGATGATAACATCCATGCCGCGGACTTTGTCGACTTTATCGTAGTCGATTTCAGGGAAAATCAGCTGTTCTTTCAGGCCGATGGAGTAGTTGCCACGGCCGTCGAAGGACTTGGGGTTGACCCCTCTGAAGTCACGTACCCGGGGCAGGGCAATGTTCATGAATTTATCCAGGAATTCGTACATCCGGTTGCCCCGCAGGGTAACTTTCACGCCGATGGGCATGCCTTCACGGAGTTTGAATGCAGCGATGGATTTCTTTGCTTTGGTGATGATGGGTTTCTGACCGGCGATCATGGTCATGTCAGCCACAGCAGATTCAATGGCTTTGCTGTTGGTCACTGCTTCACCGCAGCCAATATTCAAAACAACTTTTTCCAGTTTCGGAATTTCGTTGACGTTCTTGTAATTGAATTTTTCCATTAAGCCTTTCACAGCTTCGGAATTGTATTTGTCTTGCAGTCTCGTTGCCATCTGTTTTCCTCCTTTCCCGAAGATTATTTGTCGATGACTTCCCCGCATTTTTTGCAGGCTCTGACAAAACCGTTGCCAGCGGCCACTTTCTTAATACGGGTCGGTTTCTTGCAGGACGGGCATACCAGCATTACGTTGGAAACGCTGATGGGAGCTTCCTTGGTAATGATCCCACCCTGAGGGTTGCTCTGGGAAGGTTTCGTGTGCCGTTTTACCTGGTTCACGCCTTCCACAGTCACCTTGGATTTCTTCGGGAAAGCAGCGGTCACTTTGCCTTCCTTGCCTTTATCTTTACCGGCCAATACCACAACGGTATCGCCTTTTTTTACGTGCAATTTTACGGCTTCAGCCATTTCTGCAACACCTCCTTGTTCTTAGAGCACTTCCGGTGCCAGGGAAATGATCTTCATGAAGTCTTTATCACGGAGTTCCCGGGCAACAGGCCCAAAAATACGAGTGCCCTGAGGGGTCTTATCGTCTTTGATCAGAACCGCAGCGTTTTCGTCGAAACGGATGTAAGAACCATCCGGACGGCGGGTGCCTTTTACGGAGCGCACCACAACGGCCTTCACTACGTCACCTTTTTGGACAACGCCACCGGGTGTAGCATCTTTGACAGAAGCCACGATGATGTCACCGATGTTGGCGTATCTCCGATAGGAACCGCCCAGCACACGGATGCACATAATCTTTTTGGCGCCGGTATTGTCCCCAACATTCAGCACAGTCTGCTGTTGAATCATGGTTTACCTCCCTTGCCAAGCTATGCTCAGCAGTCTATCTTATTTTGCCCGTTCTACGATTTCAACTACGCGCCAGCATTTATCCTTGGACAGGGGCCGGGTCTGGGCGATCTTTACGATATCGCCAGTATGAGCGTCGTTGTTTTCGTCATGAGCCTTCAGTTTAATGGTATGCATTACGCCTTTTTTGTAAAGAGGGTGTTGAACCAGACGTTCAATAGCGACCACAACGGTTTTCTGCATTTTGTCGCTTACGACTTTACCAGTACGCGTAACACGCAAGTTTCTCTCTTCAGCCACGGAATGTATCCTCCTTCGCTTAGGGTATAACCCGGATTAAGCGTTCACTTCGCGTTCCCGCTGGATCGTTTTGATCTGGGCAATGGATTTCTTGACTTCTCTGATTTTCATCGGATTGTCCAGTTGTCCGGTTGCCATTTGAAAACGCAAATTAAAAAGTTCATCTTTTAAGCCTGCCAGCTTCGTTTCCAGCTCTTCAACAGACATTTCTCTGATTTCGTTAGTTTTCATTAAGCTTCACCACCTACTCCATTTTCACGCGCGGTGACTTCGGCATCCAGCTGTTCCTTCGTTACGAAGCGGGTCTTGATCGGCAGCTTGTTGCCGGCCAGACGCATGGCTTCCTTGGCGATTTCTTCAGTAACGCCTGCCATTTCGAACAGAACACGGCCGGGTTTAACCACGGCAACCCAGTATTCGGGAGAACCTTTACCACTACCCATACGGCTGCCAGCAGCTTTGGCAGTTACAGGTTTGTCAGGGAAAATCTGGATCCATACCTGACCGCCACGTTTGATGTAACGGGTCATGGCGATACGGGCAGCTTCAATCTGCCGGTTGGTGATCCAGGACGGTTCCAGAGCCACCAGGCCGAACTGGCCATGAGCCACTCTGTTGCCCCGCATTGCACGGCCTTTCATACGGCCTCTATGCTGTTTACGATGCTGTACTCTCTTCGGTAATAACATTATTTCGCCCCTCCTTCTTGCGCTTCAGGAGCTTCCTTCTTCACAGCCTTGGTCGGCAGGACTTCGCCTTTGTAGATCCATACCTTGATGCCGATACGGCCATAAGTGGTATGAGCTTCAGCGGTTCCATAGTCGATGTTGGCCCGCAGGGTGTGCAGAGGAATGCTGCCATCACGATAGCTTTCGGTACGGGCGATTTCAGCTCCGCCCAGACGGCCGGCACACTGGATCTTGATCCCTTTGGCGCCCAGACGCATGGTACGGCCCACGCACTGTTTCATGGCACGGCGGAAAGCGATCCGGCGTTCCAGCTGGGAAGCCACGTTTTCAGCAACCAGGGTGGCATCCATATCGGGTTGTTTTACCTCGATGATGTTGATGTCCAGTTTGCTGTCGGTCATTTTGGCCAGGTCTTTTTTCAGCAGTTCGATGTTGCTGCCCTGACGGCCGATCACGATACCAGGTTTTGCGGTGTAGATGCTGATGCGCATCTTCTGTTCCGTTCTTTCGATGGTAACCCGAGAGATACCAGCCTGGAATTGTTTATCTTTAATGAAATCACGAATCTTGATGTCTTCCAACAGATTCTTTTGATAGTCTTTGTCGGCGAACCATTTGGAATCCCAATCAGCGATTACGCCCACTCTGAAACCATGTGGATTAACTTTTTGACCCACTATTCATTCCCTCCTTCTGTCAGGATGATTATTTTTCGGAAACAGCCACAGTGACATGGCTGGAACGTTTCAGGATCTTGAAGGCCTGTCCACGGGACCGCGGATGGATTCTCTTCATGGTGGGACCCTGGTCAACGAAAGCGTTGGAAACGACCAGTTTGTCAACGTTCATGTCAAAATTGTGTTCAGCGTTCGCAACAGCGGAGCGAAGAACTTTTTCAATAACCTCAGAACCAACTTTCGGGGTGAACTTGAGGATTGCAAAGGCTTCGTTCACAGACTTGCCCCGGATCAGGTTGATCACGATGCGCAGTTTGCGAGGTGCGATACGGATGTATTTGGCAACAGCTTTAGCTTCTTGCATCTATTTATATCCTCCTTCCCCTGATTATTTCACGGCAGCAGCTTTATCGCCATGGCCCTTGAACAGACGGGTGGGAGCGAATTCGCCTAATTTATGGCCGACCATATCTTCGGTGATATACACAGGCACATGTTTGCGGCCATCATGGACAGCAATGGTGTGACCCAGGAAATCAGGGAGAATCGTGGAGCTGCGGGACCAAGTCTTGACGACTTTCTTTTCCTGAGCAGCGTTCAGCGCTTCGATTTTTTTCAGCAGACTAGCTTGGACATAAGGTCCTTTTTTAACGGATCTGGACACTCTGTATGCCTCCTTTCAACAAACTCTATTATTTCGTTCTGCGTTTCAGAATCAGTTTGGAAGATGCTTTCTTGTTCTTCCGGGTCCGGGTACCAAAAGCACTCTTGCCCCAAGGAGTAACAGGACGCTTACGACCAACAGGGGAGTGACCTTCACCGCCGCCATGAGGATGGTCGTTCGGGTTCATTGCCACACCGCGGTTGGCAGGACGGACACCCAGCCAACGGGACCGGCCGGCTTTACCCAGAGTCAGGTTTTCATGATCCAGATTGCCGATCTGACCGATGGTGGCACGGCAGTTGATGTGTACCTGGCGCAGTTCACCGGAAGGCATACGCAGCAGAGCATAGCTGCCTTCTTTGGCCATCAGCTGGATGGCAGCACCGGCGCTCCGGCCCATCTGGCCGCCTTTGCCGATCTTCAGTTCCACATTGTGGACCATGGTACCCAGAGGGATGTTCAGCAGAGGCAGAGCGTTGCCCACTTTGATATCAGCTTCGGGACCGCTGACAACAACGTCGCCCACCTTCAGGCCCTGAGGAGCCAGGATGTAGCGTTTTTCACCGTCAGCATAGTTCAGCAGAGCAATGTTGGCGCTGCGGTTGGGATCATATTCGATGGTCGCAACTTTTGCAGGGATGTTGTCTTTATTCCGTTTGAAATCGATGATACGATACTGTCTTTTGTGACCGCCGCCCTGATGACGAACCGTCATTTTACCGGTGTTGTTGCGGCCGGCATGCTGGTTCAGTTTAACAACTAAAGGGCGATGGGGCTTGTCCGTAGTGATCTCTTCAAAGGTGGACACAGTCATGCTGCGTCTGGAAGGAGAATACGGATTAAAGCTTTTAATAGCCATTGTTTGACCTCCTTAGACGAATTACATTCCTTCGAAGAGCGGAATTGTATTACCTTCAGCCAGTTTTACAATTGCTTTCTTGTAATCGGAACGCTTGCCTTCATATTTGCCCATACGCTTGGTTTTGCCCAGAACGCGGATGGTATTGACATTCACAACCTTCACATTGAAGATGGCTTCAATGGCCTGGCGGATTTCAGTCTTGTTTGCGCCCATTGCCACCTGGAAAGTGTATTTGTTGTCCTTCATCATGTCAGAAGTCTTTTCGGTCACAATGGGTCTGATGATAATGTCGCGAGGATTGGCAGCCATTATGCGAGCACCTCCTCAATTCTTGCTACGGCATCTTTAGCCAGCAGTACTTTTTCCGCATTCAGGATATCGTAAACGTTCAGGCAGTCGTTGGACAGGGCCTTTACCTTTTCGATGTTGCGGGAAGATTTTTCTACGTTTTCGTTTTCCCCGTCAGTGATGATCAGGGCTTTTTTGTCAGCGGCTTCAAAACCAGTCAGCATGGCAACAGCATCTTTGGTCTTGGGAGCATCGAAGGTCAGGTTGTCCACCACGACCAGTGCACCTTCTGCCACTTTCGCGCTCAGTGCGCAGCGGATTGCCAGACGGCGTGCTTTCCGGGGCATATCTTTGGCATGGCTCCGGGGAGCAGGACCGAAGACGGTACCACCGCCTACCCACAGAGGAGAACGGACGGAACCGGCACGAGCCCGGCCAGTACCTTTCTGTTTCCAGGGTTTTCTGCCACCGCCCCGTACCATACCGCGGGTCTTGGTTGCATGAGTGCCCTGACGTTCGTTGGCTTGCTGCATCACTACAGCCTGATGAACAACGGCTTCGTTGAATTCTACGCCAAAGACGTAATCCATCAATTCTATTTCTTCACCGGTCTGTTTGCCGGTGATATCGTAAACTGCTACTTTCGGCATTGAAACGCCCTCCTTTCGTTAAACCTTATTTTTGTTCTGCTTTCACGACATCGGGACGAACCGTGTCTCTCAGCAGCAGGAAGGTACCAGCGGCACCAGGTACAGAACCTTTCACCATAATCAGGTTGCGGTCCTTGTCCACTTTTGCGATCGTCAAGCGCTGCACAGTTGCGCTGATTCCACCCATACGGCCAGGCAGTTTCTTGCCTTTGATCACGCGGCCGCCAGGACCGGAATGCATAGGACCATTGGAACCGGGTTCACGATGAGATTTGGAACCGTGTTTCATAGGCCCGCGAGCGAAGTTGTGGCGTTTGATCGTACCAGCGAACCCTTTACCGCGGGAAACGCCGACAGCGTCAACCAGATCGCCGGCTGCGAAAATGTCAGCAGCAATCTTGTCACCGACTTTATATTCAGAAGGAGCGTCCAGACGAACTTCACGGACAACCTTTACAGGAGCCACGCCAGCTTTGTCAAAGAAGCCCTTCATGGGTTTGTTGACTTGTTTTTCTTTGATATCCCCAAAACCCAGCTGAACAGCATTGTAACCGTCTTTTTCTTCCGTTTTGTTCTGCAGTACGACGCAGGGACCCGCTTCAACAACCGTTACGGGAACCAAAGTACCGTCAGCTTCAAAAATTTGGGTCATACCTAATTTCTTGCCTAAGATTCCTTTAGCCATCATCGCACCTCCTTACGCTTTGATCTCGATATCTACACCAGCAGGAAGATCCAAGCGAGTCAGTGCATCGATCGTCTTAGCTGTAGGTTCCAGGATGTCAACCAGTCTCTTGTGGGTCCGCATTTCGAACTGTTCACGAGAGTCTTTGTTCACATGAGGGGAACGCAGAATCGTATAGATGTTTTTTTCCGTAGGCAGGGGAATCGGGCCGGATACCTGAGCACCGGTACGTTTCGCCGTTTCTACGATTTTGGAAGCACTCTGATCCAGTGCTTTGTAGTCATACGCTTTCAGGCGTATACGGATTTTTTGAGTCTTTGCCATTGTTTTTAATTCCTCCATTCGCCACGTTTCCAAGAACGGACATACTCAGCAGAAGTTCCCTTCTTTGCCAGCGGGCCAGAAGCCATCTTCTGCCTCATCGCGGGCCCTGTAAAGCATAAGAATATGAGGGGCTTTGGCCAAGCCCCTCATATGGGCTTTCTTTAGATTGAATCGAAAGGATTAGCCTTCGATTTCGGTAACAACACCGGCGCCAACGGTATGGCCGCCTTCGCGGATAGCGAAACGCAGACCTTGTTCGATAGCGATCGGGGTGATCAGTTCAACATCCATCACCACGTTGTCCCCAGGCATAACCATTTCGGTGCCTTCAGGCAGGTGAGCAACACCGGTAACGTCGGTGGTACGGAAGTAGAACTGCGGACGGTAGCCGTTGAAGAACGGAGTATGACGGCCGCCTTCTTCTTTGGTCAGTACGTAAACCTGGCCTTTGAATTTGGTATGAGGATGGATGGTGCCCGGTTTGGCCAGTACCTGACCTCTTTCGATTTCGGTACGGTCGATACCACGCAGCAGGCAGCCGATGTTGTCGCCGGCTTCAGCCTGATCCAGGGTCTTCCGGAACATTTCCAGACCGGTGGCTACGGACTGTTTCTTTTCTTCGGACAGGCCGACGATTTCAACAGTGTCGCCAACTTTGATCACGCCACGTTCCACACGGCCGGTAGCTACGGTACCACGGCCGGTGATGGTGAACACGTCTTCGATAGGCATCAGGAACGGTTTGGCCAGATCGTGTTCCGGAGTGGGGATGTATTCGTCAACAGCCTTCATCAGTTTCCGGATGTTGTCTTCCTGTTCCTTGTCCCCTTCCAGGGCTTTCAGAGCGGAGCCAACAACGATGGGAATATCATCTCCGGGATAGCCGTACTGGCTCAGCAGGTCACGGACTTCCATTTCAACCAGTTCGATCAGTTCGGGATCGTCAACCTGGTCGGATTTGTTCAGGAACACAACGATGGCAGGAACGCCAACCTGGCGGGCCAGCAGGATGTGTTCACGGGTCTGAGGCATGGGGCCGTCAGCAGCGGAAACAACCAGGATGGCACCGTCCATCTGAGCAGCACCGGTGATCATGTTCTTTACATAGTCAGCGTGCCCCGGGCAGTCAACGTGTGCATAGTGTCTGGTTTCGGTTTCATATTCAACGTGGGCAGTGTTGATGGTGATACCACGTTCTCTTTCTTCCGGAGCCTTATCGATATCGGCATAAGCTTCGAAAGTGGCTTTGCAGCCCGGAGTTTCGGACAGGACTTTGGTGATAGCCGCAGTCAGAGTGGTCTTGCCGTGATCGACGTGACCAATGGTACCAATGTTAACATGGGGTTTGGTTCTTTCAAATTTCTCTTTAGCCATTGTTAATATCCTCCTAGTGATGCCAGGACCTTAGTCCTGTGCGGTCCCCTTATTTTTAGCAACGATCGCTTCCGCGATGTTCTTGGGAACTTCTTCGTAATGGTCTACTTCCATGGAGTAGTTGCCGCGGCCCTGGGTCTTGGAACGCAGGTCCGTTGCATACCCGAACATTTCGGACAGGGGAACATAAGCCGTGATAACCTGTGCACCGCTTCTTGCTTCCATGCCTTCGATGCGGCCCCGGCGGGAGTTCAGGTCGCCGATAACGTCGCCCATGTACTCTTCGGGGATGGTGACTTCCACTTTCATGTACGGTTCCAGCAGAACAGGGTTGGCTTTCAGAGCACCGCTCTTGAAGCCCATGGAACCGGCAATCTTAAATGCCATTTCAGAGGAGTCGACTTCGTGGTAGGAGCCGTCGAATACGGTAACAGCGATATCCACCATGGGATACCCGGCGATGACACCGTTTTCCATAGCTTCCTTGACACCGGCTTCAACAGGAGCGATGTATTCTTTGGGAATGGCACCGCCAACGATCTTGTTTTCGAACTTGAAGCCTTCGCCCGGCTGCAGCGGAGTCAGTTTCAGCCAGCAATCGCCGTACTGCCCTTTACCACCGGACTGCCGTACGAATTTACCCTGGCTTTCCACTTCCTTGCGGATGGTTTCTCTGTAAGCTACCTGCGGGTTGCCCACGGTGCAGTCTACATGGAATTCTCTCTTCAGCCGGTCAACAATGATGTCCAGGTGAAGTTCACCCATCCCGGAGATGATGGTCTGGGAAGATTCCGGATCCGTGCGCACACGGAAGGTGGGGTCTTCTTCAGCCAGCTTGCCCAGGGCAATGCCCATTTTTTCCTGGTCAGCCTTGGTTTTGGGTTCGATGGCCACGGAAATAACCGGTTCAGGGAACACCATGGATTCCAGGATGATGGGGGCTTTATCGTCGCACAGGGTATCACCGGTGCCGGTGTCTTTCAGACCAACGGCTGCCGCGATGTCCCCGGCAAATACTTCGTCGATTTCCGTTCTGTGGTTGGAGTGCATCCGCAGGATACGGCCGATCCGTTCTCTCTTGTCTTTGTTGGAGTTATAGACATAGGAGCCGGCGGTCAGGGTACCAGAGTACACTCTGAAGAATGCCAGACGGCCTACATAGGGGTCAGTGGCAATCTTGAAGGCCAGAGCCGCGAAGGGAGCCTTGTCATCGGAAGGCCGTTCTTCTTCTTCCCCGGTTTCCGGGTTGGTCCCTTTGATGGCGGGAACATCCAGAGGAGACGGCATGTAGTCGATGATGGCATCCAGCAGCGGCTGTACGCCTTTGTTCTTGTAGGAAGAACCGCAGGTCACAGGGAAGAGCTTGCACTGGCAGGTCATCTTCCGGATGGCGGCCTTGATTTCTTCTTCCGTCAGGTCTTCGCCTTCCAGATATTTTTCCATCAGATCGTCATCGCTTTCTGCAACGGCTTCCAGCAGGATCTGACGGTATTTCTGGGCTTCTTCCACGTATTCTTCAGGGATGGGTTCGAATTCTTCATCCTTGCCCAGTTTGTCCCCGTAAATAACGGCCTGCATCTTCACCAGGTCGATCAGACCCACGAAGCTGTCTTCAGCGCCCATGGGAACCTGGATGGCAACCGCATTGGCACCCAGACGGTCTTTCATCATCTGGATTACGTTGAAGAAGTCGGCCCCGGTGGTGTCCATTTTGTTCACATAAGCGATACGGGGAACATTGTATTCTTCCGCCTGACGCCATACGGTTTCGGACTGGGGTTCAACACCGCCCTTGGCGCTGAATACAGCCACAGAGCCATCCAGTACACGCAGGGAACGTTCTACTTCAACGGTGAAGTCAACGTGGCCCGGGGTGTCGATGATGTTAATGGAATGGCCTTTCCAATGGCAGGTCGTAGCAGCGGAAGTAATCGTAATACCACGTTCTTGTTCCTGTACCATCCAGTCCATGGTGGCAGCCCCATCATGAACTTCACCGATCTTGTGAGTCTTGCCGGTGTAGAACAGGATACGTTCCGTGGTCGTAGTTTTACCGGCATCGATGTGAGCCATGATACCGATGTTTCTGATTTTATCTAAGGGAAACTCTCTACCCACGAATTACTCCTCCTTAAGGAATCTTACCAACGATAATGAGCAAAAGCTCTGTTTGCTTCAGCCATCTTGTGCGTGTCTTCCCGTTTCTTCACGGAAGCACCGGTGTTGTTGGCGGCATCCATCAGTTCGCCGGCAACCCGTTCGCACATGGTCTTTTCACCGCGCAGGCGGGAATAGTTGACCAGCCACCGGATCCCCAGGGTGGTTTTCCGGTCAGCTCTGACTTCCACAGGAACCTGGTAGTTGGCACCGCCCACCCGGCGTGCTTTGACTTCCAGGACAGGCATTACGTTCTTCATGGCAGCGTCGAACACTTCCATGGGATCCTTTCCGGTCTTGGAATGGATCAGATCGAATGCGTCATATACGATACGCTCAGCAACACCTTTTTTGCCGTCGAGCATAATCTTGTTGATGAATCTGGTTAACAGTTTGGAACCATATACTGGATCCGGTAATACGTCTCTTTTGGTTACAGGACCTTTTCTCGGCATCTGTATTTCCTCCTTCGTTATTGTCTCATTCTACAGCGGCAGCTGATTATTTCTTGGCTGCTTTCGGGCGTTTGGCACCGTATTTGGAACGGCCCTGGTTGCGGTCAGCAACACCGGCGGTATCCAATGCGCCGCGAATGATGTGATAACGAACACCGGGAAGATCCTTGACTCTTCCGCCTCTGATCAGAACAACACTGTGTTCCTGCAGGTTATGGCCAATACCAGGAATGTAAGCGGTAACTTCAATACCATTGGTCAGACGGACACGAGCAACCTTCCGCAGAGCAGAGTTAGGTTTCTTCGGAGTGGTGGTGTACACTCTCGTGCAGACACCGCGTTTTTGCGGTGAATTTTTCAATGCTGGCGCCGTGGATTTTTGAGTAATGACTTGTCTACCTTTACGAACCAATTGGTTGATTGTAGGCATTCCGGCACCTCCTTTCTCGAGAATAAGATTTAATGAGTATGAAAACCTGCCGTTTCCGGCAGATTCTACCGGGTTTTGAGCACAGCGGCGACGGATGCACCCACATGGATGCCGCAGGTCTTTCCCAGCTCAGCCATGGTCTCCACGGTTTCCACCGGAACACTCTTGGCTTCGCACAGGTCCTTGACAGGCCCCGTCACGTGTTCATCCGCATCCCGGGCAATCATGACCCCTGCGGCCTGATCCCGGGCAATGGCCTTTTGGGACTGCTTCACACCGACTACAACCGGCGAACCGTTCTTTACGTCTGCGAGAAACATTTCACACCTCCAAAAGACATACTACCCTCTGTGACACTGTGGTATTGTAACATTACTGACACCGGATGTCAATATTTTTTAGGGATTTTTTTCTGTTTTAGCCCACATTTTATGCGCTTCTTTCTTTACACAGTTCCTGGTGTTTCTTTTTCTGTAAACCGGGGCAAAAATCCTCGCTTTCCGGACACTGGTACTGCAGTAAAGCAGGAAAGTTTTCTCGTTTTTGCCGTCAATTCCACAAAGAAACCGGTAAATTTTATACAGAAGTTCACAATCTTTTTACAAATAAAAATGGAACCCGCGGGAAGCGGGTTCCTTCCATCGGCCGCTGCCAGTTGACAGCTGACCGTTGACGTTCTTTTATCTCTTGTACCCCGGGGTATTGCTGATCAGGGCGATGAACACCAGATCCTCTTTCCCCGTGTTCAGCAGGCCATGGGTGCCTCCGTCGGCACAGAAAGTCACGTCTCCGGCCTTCACGGCCACTTTTTTGTCTTCGTCCGTGTATTCCCCTTCCCCTTTCAGCAGGTAATAGGTTTCGTTGTTCCCCAGATGCTGGTGGACGGGAACGGCACAGCCCGGATGCAGGGTAATCCGGGCGAACAGGTCGTTGGTCCCCTGGAACAGGGCCGGATCCACCAGGATTTCCTTTTCGATGGTCCCGGTTCCCGGATTGGTGACCACCTGTTTTGCTTTTTCCGTAAATACTGCCATAAGAATCTCCTCCTTCACGTTTCCTGCCTGTATTATAAGCCCGGTGGACGGATTCCTCAACGGCCGGACCGGCGCTTGTCCCGGACCATCTTCTTGCTGGTCTTGTACACCTTGGCCAGGCCGGATACCAGCAGGATCCCCATGGCGATGGCGGTGGCGTCCAGGGCCGCGGATACAAAAGTGTGCATCCCCAGGCTGTAGGCATTGAGCATGGTGTAGTTCATGGCCCGGTACAGGGGCAGTCCGGGCACCAGGGGGATGATCCCCGGAATGGAAAAAATGGGCACCGGCTGCCGGTACCACCGGGCAAAGATCTCACTGCAGATGGAGAGGGCCACCGTCCCGGCAAAGTTGCTGAGCATGGAACTGAGCCCGAAGCCGCTCAGCAGGATGATGTACACCCCGAAGCCCACCATGCCCACGAAGCCCGCCTTGTACAGACAGCTTTCCGGACATTTGAACAGTTTGCCGAAAGCCACGGTGGCAAAGAACGAAAATACGGTTTTGATGAAAATGGTTGCTGCCAGCGGCATAGGCCCCTCCTACAAGTACAGAATGCCCAGGACGGTGGCAATGCCGATGGCCACCCCGCCCACCAGGAAAATGGCTTCCCCGGCCCGGCAGGTGCCGCTGAGCAGATCTCCGGCCATGAAATCCCGGATCCCGTTGGTAAAGGCCATCCCCGGCAGGTAGGGCATCACGCCCCCGGCAATGGCCAGTTCCATCACCAGGTCCGGACAGGCCATCCGGAACAGCACCACGGTCAGACAGATGATGGCCCCGGCCATGGTGGTCTCCCAGAAACTGCTGGGCCGGAAGGGGGACACCGCCTTTACAAAGGCCATGGACAGCAGGGAGCCCAGAAGGGCCGCCAGGAATTCCAGAGGGCCTCCCCCCAGCACCACGGCAAAGAAAGCCCCGGCCAGGCCGGACCAGAAGATTTCCTCCCGGGCCGGACGGGGTTTCCGCATGGTCTTTTCCTCCAGGATGGCCATGGTGTCCTGGAAGCTCTTCCCCCAGGTGGGCATGTGGAAGCTCATGTCGTTCACTTCGCTGATGAGGGTCAGGTCCGTGCCCCGGTGGGTCACCCGGTACATCAGGCTGGCCCCTTCCATGGTCTCCTCCCCGATCATGATCAGAGAGGGGGTGCAGAAGGCCGCAATGGTGGTCATACCCCCCTCCCGGCAGATCCGCAGCATGGTGTCCTCCACCCGGTAGGTCTCCGCCCCGCTGACCAGGAGGATCTTCCCGGCGGTCAGGGCGATTTTCAGCACCTGTTCCTTGCTCATGGATGCTAAGGTACTCTTCGCCATAATTTCACCTCTATTGGGCAAACAGCGCCGCCACAGCTGCCCGGAACCGGTTGGCCCCGCCCATGGAGGGATGGGGCACCGCCGCACAGGGCACCCCGTATTTTTCCAGGGTGCCGGCGCTTTTCCGGCCGATGGCGATGACCCGGAGGCCGGGGACCAGCCCCAGCAGCATCCGGGCATAGACGATTCCCTGATCCAGTTCCGGCCCGGTGGGGGTCCGGTTGGTCAGGATGCCGGAAGGTTTGTAGGGATGGAAGGGAAAGATGTTCCACAGGATGGTCTGGAAGGGTGCCAGCCCCTGGTTGGCCAGTTCTCCCCACACAATGGTGGCAGTGGGCTCGTTGAACCCCTCTTCCCGCTGTTTCCGGTTCAGCAGGGGACTGTCCGGATTGCTGGTCCGCCGGTAGTCCCAGCCTTCCCCCAGCACCACTTCCGGCCGCACCGTGGGATGATGCCCCAGCAGGATCCGTTCGCTGGTCATGGCCATGCCGGAAAAATGCCCCCCCTGGTACCCCAGGCCTTCGGCGATGAACAGGAACCGGGCCTTTTGCCGCAGTTCCAGGTACCGGCGGAAATTGGCCGCCCGGATCACCGGGGCTTCCGGTCCGATGTCGCAGGAGGGGTCGTATTCCCTCCAGGGATTGAAGCAGCCGTCCCCCTGGAACTGCTGCAGTGCATGCAGAAATTCGTTGATGGTCATTCCAGTGACTCCATGAGCTTTTCCCATTTGTCCATGAGCCCGTCCAGGATCTTTTCCTGTTCCGCGTACTCCTCCGCCAGCCTGGTGCTGGTTTCCAGGTCCTGCTGGTTGGCCGGGTCGGCGATCCGGTCACTGAGCACCTTCTGGAGGGCTTCATATTCCCGGATCTTCAGTTCCACCTGGGGCAGCAGCTTCTGGGCTTCCGCCGGGCTGTAGGGCTTTTTCTCCGTTTTCTTTTCCGTTTTGGCAGCTTCCGGCGCCGTTTTTTCCGGGGCCGGCTTTGCCGCCTTCTTCTCCTCTTTCCGGGGCGCCGCCGGAGCATCAGCCCCTTCCCGGGCCCGGTTCTTGTCCCGCTCCTCCAGATAGAAGTCGTAGTTGCCTTTGTAATCGGTTACATGGCCGTTTTCCACCGCCCAGATCCGGCCGGCCACCTCGTTCACCAGGTACCGGTCGTGGCTCACCAGGAGCACGGTGCCGTCAAAGGTCTCCAGGGCCGCTTCCACCGCTTCCTTGGCGGCGATGTCCAGATGGTTGGTGGGTTCGTCCAGGAGCAGGCAGTTGGCCCCGTCCAGCACCAGTTTCAGCAGCACCAGCCGGGCCTTCTGGCCCCCGGAGAGGGTCCCGATCACTTTGAACACGTCCTCCCCGTGGAACATCATGCTCCCCAGGAGCCGGCGGGTCTGTTCATCGGTCATGCCGTATTCCGTCAGGAAGTTTTCCATGATGGTCTGTTTTTCGTCCAGCCGTTCATAGCTCTGGGAAAAATAGCCGATCTTCACCCGGTTCCCGATCCGGGCCTCCCCTTTCAGAGGGGGCAGTTCCTGGAGGATGGTCTTCAGCAGGGTGGATTTCCCGCAGCCGTTGGGACCGATGATGGCCACCTTCTCCCCCCGGCGCAGGGTCAGATCCACATCCTGGAGCAGCCGGTGCTGGGGATACCCCACATCCAGATGTTCCAGCATGATCACCTTTTCCGCACATTCCGCCGCAGGGGGCAGCCGCAGCTCAAATTCCTCCTCCTGCACCGGTGCGTCGATCCGCTCCAGCCGGTCCAGCTGGGACTGGCGTCCCCGGGCCATCTTGCTCTTGATCCCCGCCTTGAACCGGCGGATGTAGGCTTCCTGCCGGGCGATGTATTCCTGCTGGGCCTCGTAGGCCCGGGTCTGGGTCAGCACCTGGATTTCCTTCTGTTCCAGGTACCGGGAATAATTCCCCTTGAACCGGTGGATGGTGCCCCCTTCCATTTCCAGGATCTCTTCCACCACATTGTCCAGGAAGGCCCGGTCATGGGAAATCACCAGCACGCCCCCCCGGAATTCCCGGAGGTATTTTTCCAGCCATTCGCTCATGACGATATCCAGATGGTTGGTGGGTTCGTCCAGGATCAAAAGGTCCGGAGAATTCACCAGGGCCGCCGCCAGCTGGAGACGGGTCTTCTGTCCCCCGGAGAGCTTGTCCGCACGCCACTGCCAGGTGTCTTCCGGATACCCCAGCCCCAGCAGCACCCGCTTGATGTTGCTTTCGTAATGGTACCCGTCCAGATGGGCATACCGGCTTTCCGTCCGGGCATACTGGTCCAGGATCCCCTGGAGTTCCTCTCCCTGAGCCCGGCCGCTGGCTTCCTCCAGCCGGCGCATCTTCTCCCGCAGGTCCAGGATATCCGGACAGGCGTGTTCCATGAATTCCCGGACCGTTTCCTCCCGGAAATCATCGAATCCCTGTTCCACATAACCCAGACGCAGTTCCCCGGCAAACTTCACCGACCCTCCGTCGGCAAAATCCGGGTTCAGCAGACACCGGAGCAGGGTGGTCTTGCCGCTGCCGTTTACCCCCACTAAGCCCACTTTCTCCCCCTGCCGGAGAGTAAAACTCACATTCTGAAAAATATCGTGGACGCCGAAACTTTTTTTCAGGCCGTCCACGGTCAGCAAAATATCCATACAGCTTATTTCTCGTATCCTTTGGGATGCCCTTCATGCCACCGCCAGGCAGTTTCCACGATTTCCTCGATCTGGCTGTGGCGGGGCTCCCAATGGAGCTCCTTCTTGATTTTTTCCGAAGAGGCGATCAGTTTCGCCGGATCCCCGGCCCGCCGTGCCTCTTCCTTCACGGTAAAGTTCCGGCCGGTGACCGTCTTCACCGCATCGATGATTTCCCGGACGGAGAAGCCGTTTTCCGTCCCCAGATTGTAGGTCCGGCAGCCGCCTCCGTTCCGGAGATGGTCCATGGCCAGTACATGGGCGCTGGCCAGATCCTTCACATGGATGTAGTCCCGGAGACAGGTGCCGTCCGGAGTGGGATAGTCCGTCCCGAAAATGGACACACTTTCCCGCTGGCCCAGGGCCGCCTGGATGATCAGGGGGATCAGATGGGTCTCCGGCCGGTGATTCTCCCCGATGTTCCCCAGAAGGGACGCACCAGCCGCGTTGAAGTACCGCAGGGCCACATAGCGCAGACCATAGGCGTGGCTGTAGTCCTCCATCATCTTTTCGATCATCAGCTTGGTCCGGCCGTATACATTGGTGGGCTGGAGAGGCATGTCTTCCGTAATGGGCACCCGGTCCGGTTCCCCGTACACCGCGGCGGTGGAGGAGAACACCAGCTGTTCCACCCCGGCTTCCCGCATGGCATCCAGCAGGCCCAGGGTCCCTGCCACATTGTTGTAGTAGTATTTCCCCGGGTTCACCATGGATTCTCCCACCTGGCTGCTGGCGGCGAAATGGAGCACCCCGTCGATTTCATATTCTCCCAGGATATGCTTCAGGAAATTGAAATCGTGGATATCCCCTTCGATGAGCTGGACCTTGTCCGACACCGCATCCACGTGGCCAGTGCTGAAATTGTCATAAACGATGGGGGTATACCCGTTGGCCGTCAGTTCTTCCACCACATGGGAGCCGATATAGCCGGCTCCCCCTGTTACCAGTACATTCATCCGTTTCTGCCTCCTATGCTCTTTCTCCGCCGATCAGTTCCAGCATTTCCCGGGTCTTCTGCTTCAGCAGATCCTTGTCCCCCCGGGTTTCCACATTCAGCCGCACCACCGGTTCCGTATTGGATTTCCGCAGGTTGAACCGCCATTCATTGTACACCACGCTGAGCCCGTCCATCCGGTCCTGGATGCCGGAGCGGAAATGGCTGGACAGCCGTTCCAGCACTTCGTCCGCATCCTTCACCTTCAGGTTGATCTCCCCGCTGCAGGGATACTCATTGATCCGGGCATCCACCAGCTGGGACAGGGTCATGCCGGAGGTGGACAGCAGGGAAATCAGCAGCAGCCAGGGGATCATCCCGCTGTCGCAGTAGGAGAAATCCCGGAAATAATGATGGGCGCTCATTTCGCCCCCGTAGAGCACGCCCTGCCGGCGCATGCATTCCTTGATGAAGGCATGGCCGCTCTTGCAGCGCACCGGCTGGCCGTCGTACCGGGCAATGATATCTTCCGTGTTCCAGGTGAGCCGGGGATCGTAGAGGATCTTGCTCCCGGGATGCTTCTGGAGGAAATACTGGGCAAAGAGCCCCACCAGATAGTACCCTTCGATGAACCGGCCGTTTTCGTCAAAGAAAAAGCACCGGTCGAAATCCCCGTCCCAGGCAATCCCCAGGTCGGCGCCATTTTCCTTGACCGCTTCCGAAGTGGCCGCCCGGTTTTCCGTCAGCAGCGGATTGGGGACTCCGTTGGGGAAGGTGCCGTCCGGAGTGTCGTTGATCAGGATGAACTGGCAGGGCAGGTGCTTGGCCAGTTCCTTCACAATGGGACCGGCACCCCCGTTCCCCGGATTGGCCACGATCCTCAGAGGCAGCAGGGTCTTCACATTGATATAGGAAAGAAGATGGTCCACATAGCTGGGGACGATGTCCACTTCTTCATAGGATCCCCGGGTTTCCGCCTTGGGCACCCGGGTCTCGAAATCCTCCGCCGCCACCAGTTCCGCCAGCTCCTTCAGCCCCGTATCCGCAGAAATGGGCCGGGCTTCGGAGCGGACCAGTTTCATACCGTTGTAGTCCTTGGGATTGTGGCTGGCGGTGATCATCATGCCCCCATCGGTTTTCAGGTGGGCGGTGGCAAAATAGATCATTTCCGTACCGCACTGGCCCAGGTCCAGCACATCCGCACCGGCATCCCGCATGCCCCGGACCGCCGCTTCGCTGAGGGACGGTCCGCTGAGCCGGATGTCATGGCCCACCACCAGTTTCTTTGCCTGGAGTTTCCAGGCCAGGGCACGGCCCAGCCGGTACGCCAGTTCCTCGTTCACTTCACTGGGGACGATTCCCCGGATGTCATAGGCTTTGAATGCTTTGGTACTGATCATAATGATTCCCTCCCACACTTAGTCATTTTCATCCAGCAGTGCCAGATTTTCCACCGGCAGCAGATCCTGGGCCTTGCCCAGAGGCACCCGCAGACCGCTCCGGTTCAGGATGGCCATGCTGCCATTCTTCAGTACAATATCCGTACGGGCCAGTTCCCGGAGTACAAACCCCAGGGCCACCAGGAAATTCAGCCGGTCCTTTTCCTCCAGGGTGAAGGTCTGGTAATCCGTCTTGGTCTCCAGGAGCCGCTGCATGAACTGGATTTGTTCCCGCTGCTCGTTCTTCAGGGTTTCCGTGGTCCTGTACACATGGCGGACCACTTCCAGCAGCCGTTCTCCCCGGGCTTCCGCATCCGCCAGGAGCAGGGACTGGGTGTCCGTGTCCGTCTTGAACCGGACCGCCTCATCCTTGGTCATCTTGGACCCGTCCTTGTCGGAAAAATACCCGGGCCGCAGCACCTTGGGGAAGCACATGATGGATTCCAGCACGCTCATTTCGTCCAGGGCCGTCACTTCCGAAGTGTACAGCGGCTGGTCCATGATCTTTTCCATCACCAGCTTGGCCTCATCCCGTTCCAGTTCCGACTGGCTGTAGGAACTGGCCGCGCCCCCCTGGAGAGCCACCACCGTCAGCATCCCGGTGCCTTCCGTATCCAGCTTCTTTTCCTGGATCCGGTCCACCACCCGGCGGATCCGCTTCAGTTTCCGCACATCCTGGGGCAGCAGATGGAGGTTTTTGTGGCTTTTGTAGGTATAATGGCCCGGTTTGTTCTCGATCCGGTCCAGGATGGCATAGACCTTGTCGTAACAGCCCCAGATATGGAGCTTCATCCGGCCCAGTTCCTCCACTTCCGGCATCAGCCGTTCCAGCACCTTGTAGAACTTGAACCTCTCTTCATTATACCGTTCAATGGCATTTTTCACCATATTTGCAGAGCTGGTGGCACTTTTATACAGTTTCAGTCCGGCAGCCCCGATCCCGGCAGCCGCCCATACCACAAGAGGTATTGGCATAATGATTCCCTCACTTCCTGCACTGTACCCACAGCGGATACAAGATAACTCTACAAATTATAGCCCGATTCCCCGGGTTAGTCAAAATGAAAAGCCGTTGAAAGCCGGCCTTTTCCGTTGTAAAATGGGAAGACAGAACCAAAGAGGAGGAACACCCATGAAAAAATTCCTGACCCTGGCCACCCTGCTCCTGACCCTGCTGGCCCTGCCCCTGACGGCGGGCGCGGAACGCAGCGGCTGGAAGAGCAGCACCTTTGCTTTCAAAAATGTCCAAGTCGTTTATCTCAAAGATCTCAGCCGGCAGGATATGGACTTCCGGAAAGCCCATCCCGCCTTTACCCGGGATGATGATGCAGTCCGCAAGACCCTGCTGACCCTGGAGCGGGACTTCAAAAGAGAAGGCGTCACCGTGTACAGCAATCCGGTGATGCTGCCGGACAAAAAACTCCGGAACACCATCACCCTCCAGGTGCAGGTGAACCCGGTGGGCATTGAAACCGCCGACGGCACCGAACCTGCCGCCCGGAAGGGGAACAGACTGGCCAAAGGGGAAACCGCCTACGCCGGCGTCAGCTTCCTGGCCACCAAAAACGGACAGACCATCTACCAGGTCACCGACAGCCGGACCAGCACCGAATACGATTCCGACACCCTGCTGGCCGGAATCATCCGCACCGCCACGGACGAAATGACGAAGAACGCGAAAAAGTAAAAAAAGACGTCAGACCGACGTACAGAGAGGGGATTAATCCCTGACAAAATCCTTGCACACTTTCTCCGGAAGCGCTATAATATTATGTATTGGGGCACTAGCTCAGCTGGGAGAGCGCAAGGTTCGCAATCTTGAGGTCAGGGGTTCGATCCCCCTGTGCTCCACCAATTATTAAGCCGAAACGGTGAAATGTTTCAAAGTGTTTCAAACCGTGTTTCCATGCGGGGTTAGCGGTTTTCAAGACAGTTTGAAGCGTTTCAAACCGTTTCTTTTTTTTACCCTTTTTTGCCAACTTTTTGCCAACTTTCCTAAAATCAGCATGAGAAAAATTTGCCAACTTTTTTCAAAGCCGGGGGGCCGCTTCCTGTCTAGGGTTGCGGCCTTTTTTTGCTGATTTTTTTCAAAGGGTATTGGGCCAAAGTCGCCAACTTTTTCATACGGTAATTTTTTCCAGACATTCGTCAAGCTGTTCCTTCATCTCTTGTGTGACATGGGTATAAACCGACAAGGTAACTTTTGGATCTGAATGGCCTACCCTTTCCATAATTGCCTTTACAGGTACCCCCATGGCCGCAAGCATGGAAATATGCGTGTGTCTGAAAATATGGGTGCTGATATGCTTCCCCGGGATCTGCACAGCCCGTAACAGGCGGTTTATATATTGCCGATTCAATGGAAACCCCGTATCCGTGGTAAATATATAGCCCCTGTCCTTGTACTTGCTGCAAAGGCTGTTCCCTTGCTTCCCCCATCGTTCCATGCGCTTGTTGTCGGTATTGAACCATTCCAGGATCTGAACAGCCCGCATACTTAAATCAATGGTACGATAGGACGTTCTTGTTTTGGGCGTTCCCCTTTGAATGGATTCCCCGTTTTTGGCTGTTACCAGGATGGTTCCCGTGACTGAAAGTTGCCGCTTATCCAGGTTCACGTCTTGACGGCGCAAAGCAAGCATTTCCCCGCACCGTAGCCCCGTGAGTGAAATAAATTCCATGGCCAGGCCAACACGGAAATTCCGTTCTTTGAGTTGATCCAGGCAATTTTTTAATTCTTCCTTGTCCAGGAACTTGTTGTTCTTTTTGGCCAGTTCTTCCGGGGTATCCGGGCGGCGTTTCAAGTCAATTTCTTCAAAGTCGGTTACATTGTCGGTGTAACCGGCTTTTTTCGCATACCGCATAATCGCTTTTACAGTAATCAGCAGGGACTTGCAATAGTTAAAAGAAAGTTTGTCCACGTAGTAATAACGGAACAGCATTTTTTCCGCTATTGGGGCGGTGAAGTCTTTGAATAGGATCCCTTCCGGCAATCCGGCCAGGATCTTCCGTATATACAAGTCATGGTTTATCCTGGTTGCTTCTTTGATCCGCATATCCGTAATTTCTTGCCATTCCTGCAAGACGGTAGACAGGGCCAGGGATTCAAGGCGGCTAGCCTTTCTGGCTTCCCCCTTGTCTGCTTTTTCTTCAAACTTTTCCCGCAGCATTTGCGCTGCCACCTTTTGGGCATGGGCGTTCTTGCTGTTCAAAGTAACAGAAACAGTTAATTTAAGCCCCGTTTTCTTATCTTCAAACCGTTCTTGATAAACATACCGTGTTCCCTTGCTGTTCGTTCTTTTGGTTATCCACATACAAAATACCTTCTTTCCCGTTACTCATTGTGCCCCTGTCAGTGCTTATTGAGTCGGGAGAAAAAAGGTTATTTATCTGGGTTTTCCTGCAAGGCGTCAAGATTTTCTTGAATCGCGTTTTTCGCTTTTGACGGCAAAGCACCTGCCTTTAAACTCTCAATATCAACATTGATATTCCCCGCGCTTTTAGCGTATTTTTGCAATATGCTAGCGTATACATACATTTTCAACAAGTCTTTTTTCGCGGCCTGGTAATTGGGATTATTCGCGCCTGCAATGACCGCCGCGATAAATTCATCCTTGCCCAAAACAGGAACGTCTAATGAGCCCTTGTCTTGTTTGGCTTCTTCCTTGTTCTGATATACAAAAACAGCGGTACTCCCCCGAAATTGCCAGGGATCCGTGAAAAGTCCCGCCTCCTTGCATACGTCCAAACACCTGGTTAATTCGTCCGGCTGTTCCGGATCATATCCCAGGAGATTGTCCACAGATACATGAAGAAGGCGGGCAATTTTCACCAATAAAGAATATTTAGGTTCCCGCCCTTTGTTTTCGTACCCCATATAAGTTGTGTAGTTTATGCCTAGTTTTTCGGAAAAATCTTTTGCGGATTTATACCCGGCCTTTTCTCTGTAATGAATTAAGTTTTCTTGAAATCCCACGGAAAAGCCCCCTTTCATATCTAGTATTATATCCATAAAGTGAATATAAGTAAAGTATATTTCCAATATAGCTATTGACATATATTTGAGAATCGGCTATACTTCTCTTGAAAATTGATTTTATGGACATTTTAAGAGGAGGGAACCATATGAAAACTTTCAATGTTGATATGCGGAAGGTTAAGGAAACAGCCTACAAAAAATACATGAGCCTGCAAGACCTGGCAATTAAATCCCATGTTTCCGCGGCTTCTCTGTTTGCATATCAAGCAAAGCGGCGTAAGGCTAGTGAAAGAGCCGTGTACAAGATTGCCGCGGCCCTGGATGTATCCCCGGCCGATATTATCGAAAAATAACAAGTACCCTGTCAGTGCTTATTGAGTCGGGAAAGGAAGGATGAACATGTTACAAGTCAAAACGGTTTGCGTTGATGATTACGGCGAGCGTTGGTTGAGCCGCACAGAGATTGCGGAAATACTTTCTATTTCAAGGCCTACTGCCTGGCGGCTATTGAACAAAATGCGGGCAATTCCGAAATACCGGGGCGCGTTCCTGGATTTAAGCAGCACTCTGAAACGTGTTCGGGAACGGGATCTAAAGGAATTTCTGAAAGAACAGAACCTGGCGTATTTGAAGAAATAAACCCCGTTTTTCGGCAACGAAATAAAGCCCCTATGGGATTCCATCCGGGGCGGGGATTTATTGGCATTGCGGCGGCTTTAACCCGTTGCAGATTCACACAACAAGTGGAAAGAAGGTGAAACCATGAGCAAGAAACAAACGGTTGTAATTTTGGACGTTAAAACCCCTTCAATGGCCCGGGCTATTCGGGCAAAATGTTTAAACTGTTCTGGTTATCAGCGGGCGGAAGTCCGGGATTGTGTTTTGACAGATTGCCCCCTGTTCCCCTATCGGTTCGGTAAGGGGCCAAAGGCGGCCATAAACAGCCTGGGAAAATCCTACACGGTAAAAGTTGTAAAAGGAGAGTGTGCAACATGGAAAGAATCAGAGTAACGCGGGAACAGATGAAAGCCGTAACGGCTTACATTGAACAGGTTCTGAAATCGGCGGAACTATGGAATACCATGGGGGACATTGCGGGCAATGAGAATTATCCGGAAGTTGTCGAATTCATGAAGAAAGTAGCAGTACGGGAAGAATTAAAGGCAGACAGCATGAAAAAGGCCCTGTTTGAAATCGTTGAAAAATAAAAACAGCCGTCATGAATGAGCGACCATTCACAACGGCAAGGGACAAAATTCCGGCCAGGGGTTTTGTCCTTGTTCTTTATTATAGCGATTTTAACAGTATGTAACAATAAAAAACACTAACGATGAAAGGAGAAACATGAACAAGAAATTATATTCTCTGAATGAAATTCTATCAAAGTGTGGGGAATGGCACAAGAGGGGCGAGAACGAATGGGAAACCGCTTGTCCTGTATGCGGAAGTGACCACCATTTATATATAAAAGAAGTAGAAGACGGAAAAGTTCTGGCCTTTTGCCACAAGTGCCACGCGTCCCTCCCTGCTGTACTGAAAGCCCTGGGCATGAACAACGGCGGAAACCCCGTTGCCGCAAAGCCCCCGGCCCCTGCTGAACCTAAAAAGCCCAAAGACCATGGAAAACAAGTAGAACGGATTGTATATACCTATCGGGATCCAGACGGCAGGGAAGCCTATTGCAAGATTCGGGAAAAGTTCGCGGATGGTCATAAGAAATTCAGCTTTCTCTACACGGACGCGGACGGGAACCTGGTTTATAAAAAGCCGAAACATTGCAACAATCTGTATAACCTGGATAAACTGGATAAACTGGCCAAAGCGGCCCCGGATACGCCTTTATATATCGTTGAGGGCGAAAAATGCGCGGATTCAATGACGGCGGCGGGCTTTCTGGCAACGAGTACCAACACGGGCGCGGAAAGCCCGAACCTGTCAGAAACGGACAAGGAAATCCTGGGTAAATTTTCCAATAAAATCGTGATACCCGACTATGACGACCCGGGCCGCGCTTATGCGGAATTTTGGCAGCAGAAACAAGGGGCCAGGATCCTTCCTTTACCGGAAATCTGGCCAGAGTGCCCGGTAAAGGGTGACGTTGCCGACTATTTCCAGGCAGACGGGGATCCGGAAAAAATTAGAAACTATCAGTTCCCCGCACAGGAAGAAGCAGCGGCCCCGGATTTAGAAACATGCCAGGAAGAACAGATAGTAGAGTATTTTAAAACCCTGGACAAAGCACAACTGACAAGCCCGAAACTGTTTGCAAGGATCTGTGCTATTGAAGACACGGCGAAACGGCAACGAGTGGAAAGCCTGGCCACGTTCCGTGCCAGTGACCTGTCTATAAAGCGGGAATTTGACAAGAATTACAGAGCCTTCATGCATGAACAGGCAAAGAAAGGGAACGGAAACCAGGAAGAACACTACACACAATTTCCGGGCCAGCCGTTACAATTGCGGTGTGGTGACTGGATCGCGGATGAAGAAGGGGTGCGGAAATTCGTTCTTTTAGGCAACGGAAACACGAAAAGAGAAGACGCGTCCTCTATTCCCCTGTTACCTTCGGCAATCTATGAGAACCAGGAAACAGGAACGGAAAAAATTGAACTGTCATTCTTTAAATATGGCAAATGGAAGCAAATACTTGTACCCCGTTCGATTGTAGCCAACAAAACAAAAATTATTGCCCTGGCTGACGATGGTATAGAGGTTACCAGTGAAAATTCTAGTTTCCTGGTTAAATATATTTCTGACGTAGTAAACAGCAACCAGGATACGTTGCCGCGCGTTGCCAGTATTGGGCACATGGGCTGGGATCCCAAAGAGGAATACGGGGAATTTGTCCCCTACTCTGATTCTATTCAACCAGATGTTGGCGATCAATTCGGCGCATTACTGAAAGCCCTGGAACCAAAAGGAACGTTGCCAGAATGGTATAAGATTGTGTGTCCCCTGCTAAAAAGCCCCTACATGCGCATGACCATAGCCGCAAGCCTGGCCAGTGTACTTATAGGCCCCATGCACGCGTTGCCCTTTATCCTTCATTTATGGGGCGGCACGGGCGCGGGAAAAACAGTTGCGCTCAAAGTTGCGGCCAGTATATGGGGAAATCCAGACGAGGGAAAAATGGTGGACACCATGAACAACACCATAAATTACATTATGGACAAGGCCGGGGTTTTATACAGTATCCCGTTTTTCGGGGATGAATTGCAGACCATCAAAGGAAACGGCGGAAACTATGATAGTCTGATTTACCGGGTAACCGGCCAGACTAACAGGGGAAGATTGCGGGCCAACGGATCTATGGTGCGGCGGCTGTCCTGGCAAAACAGTTTCCTTTTCACAGGGGAAGAACCCATTACGCAGAGCAACAGCGGCGGCGGGGCTATCAACCGGGTTATTGAACTGGAATGTACGGAGAAGATTATTCAAGACGGCAACGGCACGGTTGCGGCAATTGCTGACTGTCACGGCGTATTGGGGCGGGCCTTCGTTGCACAAGCAAGGCAAAGCCAGGACACCAATAGAAAGGTATTCAAACAGTTTGAAAAGGAACTACAGGACATGGGCGGAACAGGAAAACAGGTGCAAGCCCTGGCACTAATGCTGACCGCCTACGATCTTCTTCAGAGCATGGCCCCGGCTGGCTGTCCCGTGTTGACCGTAGGGGACGTAAAAGGGTGTATAAAAACAGAACAAGAAGTGGATGTACCGCAGCGGGCCTATGAGTATGTTTGCGGCCAGATTGGAATCAACCAAAACAAGTTTGTGATGAATGGTATCAACCCGAAAGGCGAAACATGGGGCGAAGTGTTTGGTGATAACACCGTGGATATTTTTAGGGAAGCCCTGGAAGGGATCCTAAAGGAAGCAGGCTATTCATTGCGGGCCGTCAAGCGGGAATGGTTAAAACGGGGCTACATGAAACGTTACAGGAAAGACGGGATTTTTGGACGCGGCTCTATTGCCGGTATTACAAGTAACCATATAGGAACATTGGTATTAGACCGTGAATAAAACCCTTTTCGTTAAAATCGTTAAACTTTTGGCCAGTTTCGTTAAACCCGAAAACCCGCATGAATCCTTGCTGCATGAGTAAAATTTAACGAATTTAACATTTTTAACAATAAATAATATATATATATGATCCAATTTATTATGCGGGTATATTCCAATCCCCCGCCGCAATAAATTAAATATATATAGTGTTATTGTGCAGAAAAACTGTTAAATTCGTTAAAAAACCCGTAGAGCAAGGCGGGGAGCGGGTTTTCGGTTTAACGAAAGCCCCAAAATACCGTTAAATTTTAACGAAAAAACGGTAAACAGCCAGGGAGGGCGAATGAATCAGCGTAATTTTTACGTTGTTAGGCAACGGGATCCCCCTGCAATGGGGGGTATAGTCCCAAAAATCGGGCGGCAATTTTGCAATTCGGCGGTAGGTTTGTTTCTTTTTTCACCCGCCCTTAAAAGTCCCTATAAAAAGTGTAATTTCTGAAAGGAGCCAAAAAGATGGATGATATTGAAATGGAAAACGGTGATTATATTGATTATGACGATTTTTGCGACAATGCGCAGGAAGAAGCCCTGGAAGATTCGTTAGTGGAAATGCCTAGCGATTCCACCCCGCAGGAAATCTATGATGATTATGAGGAAAGAACGGACGGCGAATACGCCGAACGGGAATCGTTCGACTGGTAACACGTGTTTAAGCCCCTTTAAAAAGTACAGAATTGAAAACAGGTATAAGTATATAGGGCGGGCGGGTTTCACCCCAAACACCCATATTAAACCCGGTTCAATTCAGCACGCGGGGCGGTTGCAATAGAATTAAAAACCGTGTAAAATACAGAGCATGAGGGCAAGGGGTGTGACCATTGTGGCCTACTGGTGGTTGACAACATGGGCGCCCCTTGTCTTTTTCTTTGCAACGATCTGTCCGGATCCCTTGCCACCTGCACATAAAAAATAGACCTGGTAAAAATCCAGGCCTATTGCAGGGGCACAATGAAATTTTATGTTGGTTGCCAACTTTTTACCAACTTTTCTATATAAAGGAGCGCGGAACAAGGAAATATGCGCCCTTCCCCCTATGCTCCACCAGACAAAAAGCAAGCATCCATGCGGGTTTTGACCGTGTGGATGCTTTTTTGTTTGCAAAAAATCTTATAAGGGTCATCTAAAAATCAATCAATTTGGCAGCAGAAAAAGGGGGAAAATGGGCGGGCGGCTCTGGCAACATTTTGCCGGAGGCAAAGGTTTTGAACCGCCCCTACGGCATCCTATTTCATTTCCCAAGTCTTTTTATACACATCAAAAGGACCTGGCCATCAGGCCAGGTCCTGTCCTGAGTCTTCTGACTCCAGACTGAGGGACTGCTGCCCAGGCAGCAACCCCTCTTTTTACATCCCCTTCTTTTCCTGCTTTTTCACCAGGTCTTCCAAGGTGGTGTTGTCCACGATGTTGTCGATGGCGTCCTGGATTTCTTTCCACAGGTCCAGGGTCACGCAGTGGGCGGCCCGGTCGCAGATGGCATGGCCGGGTTCCAGGCAGGCCACCGGGGCCAGGGACCCTTCCACCGCCCGGAGGATCTCTCCGGCTGTATAGTCTTTGGGATCACGGACCAGTTTGTACCCGCCCTGGGCTCCTCTGGCGCTTTTCACCAGTTTGGCGCGGGAGAGCTGGGTAATGATCTGTTCCAGGTATTTTTCTGAGATTTCCTGTCTCTGAGAGACACTTTTAATGGGTACATAGGATTCGGTGCCGTTGATGGCCAGATCGATCATCAGGCGCAGGGCGTACCGTCCCTTGGTAGAGATTTTCATGGTTCCTCCTCGCAGCAAGAATAATTTCCTATAATTGTACTATAGAATTTTCCAAAAGGAAAGGTAAATTCCTAGTAATTTTTAGGAATTTCATCCTTCTTGATTTATCTGATTTTTTCGCCGAATCGATTGACACTCTTTGCTTCCGAACGGTAAAATAATATCGTATCTGTTCATTCTGTTTCCGGAATCCATACCGGAAATTCGCAGAGGGGGAAATCATCGTGAGTCGCTTACAGATTGAAACGCCGGGCAGGGCCCAGACGGTCCTGAACAGCCTGTATCAGGATATGCACCGAAGGATCAGTGCCAGTTCGCCGGGGCTTTGTCCGGTGGACATGGCCCTGAATTTCCTGCGCTTCTGCCATGCCCAGAGCTGCGGCAAATGCGTGCCCTGCCGGGTGGGGCTGGGCCAGCTGGAAGTGCTGATCGAACAGGTGCTGGATCGGACGGCCAGCCTGGACACCATCACCCTGATCGAAAAGACGGCCCGGAGCATTGCGGATTCTTCGGACTGCGCCATTGGGTTTGAAGCGGCTTCCATGGTGCTGAAGGGAGTCCGGGGCTTCCGGGAGGACTATGAGGAACACGTGCTCACCGGCCGGTGCATCTGCGGTCTCAGCCACCCGGTGCCCTGTGTGTCCACCTGCCCGGCCCATGTGGATATCCCGGGCTACGTGGCCCTGATCCGGGACGGCCGCTACGAGGATGCCCTGGAACTGATCCGGAAGGACAATCCCTTCCCGGCGGCCTGCGCCTATGTATGTGAACATCCCTGCGAGCACCACTGCCGCCGGGGCATGGTGGATGCTCCGGTGAACATCTGCGGCCTGAAGCGGTTTGCGGTGGACCATGCCAGACCGGCCAAGGCTCCGGCTCCCGCCCCGGCCACGGGAAAGACGGTGGCGGTGATCGGAGGGGGCCCCGGAGGCCTGACGGCGGCCTATTACCTTTCCCTGATGGGCCACAGTGTCACGGTGTACGAACAGCGGCCCCGGCTGGGCGGCATGCTCCGGTACGGGATCCCCGATTACCGGCTGCCCCTGGAGGTGCTGGACCGGGATCTTTCCTACATCCTGTCCGCAGGCATCCAGGTCCGCACCGGCGTCTCCATCGGCACGGATATCCCGGTGGCTCAGCTCCAGCAGCAGTACGATGCGGTGTACATCGCCATCGGGGCCCACAGCGACAAAAAACTGCACCTGCCCGGGGAAGAGGCCCAGGGAGTGTTCAGCGCCGTCCGGCTGCTCCGGGACATCGGGGAAGGCCGGATTCCGGATTTTACCGGGAAACGGGTATGCATCATCGGCGGCGGCAACGTGTCCATGGACGCCACCCGCACGGCCAAACGGCTGGGCGCTGCTTCCGTCCAGTGCATTTACCGGCGCCGGCTGGAAGACATGACGGCCCTGCCGGAAGAAATCCAGGATGCCATGGCGGAGGGCTGCGAGATTGTCACCCTGGAAGCCCCCAGCCGGATCGAAACCAACGAACAGGGCCAGGTGACGGCCCTGTGGACCCAGCCCCAGCACATCGGTCCCTACAATGGAAAGGACCGGCCCAATCCGGTGAAGGCGGCTCTTCCTGAACGGCGGTTCCCCTGCGATGTGCTGATCGTGGCCATCGGTCAGTCCATTGTCACCCAGCCCTTTGAGGCGGTGGGGGTCACCATCCGTCGGGGCACCATCCAGGCGGACCTGTCCAGCAGCGTCCCGGGCCTGGGGAACCTGTTTGCCGGCGGGGATGCCGTCTCCGGTCCGGCCACGGTGATCCGGGCGGTGGCGGCCGGCAAGGTGGCAGCGGACAACATCGATTCCTTCCTGGGATTCCACCACCGGATTTCCTGCGGGGTGGAGATTCCTCCGGCCTATTTCACCCACACCCCGCCCTGCGGCCGGGTGAACCTGAAGCAGCACTGCACCCCGGACTGTGTGGGAGATTTCCACCTGGTCTCGGAAGGGATGACGCCGGAAGAGGCCCGGCAGGAAGCCAGCCGCTGTCTGCGCTGTGACCACTTTGGCTACGGCAGCTTCAAAGGAGGGAGGAATCGGGAATGGTAACCTGTACCATCGACGGAAAAATCATCCAGGTGCCGGAAGGGACCACCATCATGGAAGCGGCCCGGCAGGCCCACATCCGGATCCCCCACCTGTGCTACCTGAAAGGGCTGAACGAGATTGCCGCCTGCCGGGTGTGCTGTGTGGAGGTGGAAGGGGAACCGGCCATGGTCACCGCCTGCAACAGCCCGGTGAAAGAAGGCATGGTGGTCCGCACCAATTCGCCCCGGGTCCGGGAAACCCGGAAAATCAATGTGGAACTGATCCTGTCCCAGCATGACTGCCGGTGCGCCACCTGCGTCCGCAGCGGCAACTGCCGGCTCCAGTCCCTGGCCAACAGCCTGGGGATCCACGACAATCCCTATGAGGAACAGCTGCCCAAAGGGCTCCGCCGGGCCTGGACCACCACCTATCCCCTGTTCCACGACTACAACAAATGCATCAAGTGCATGCGCTGCATCCAGGTGTGCGACAAAATCCAGGCCATGCACATCTGGGATGTGGCGGGCACCGGGGGACGGACCACCGTGGATGTGTCCGGGAACCGGGTGATCAAGGATTCGGACTGCACCCTGTGCGGCCAGTGCATCATCCACTGCCCGGTGGCCGGGCTCCGGGAGCGGGACGACACGGACCGGCTCTATGAAGCCCTGGCAGACCCGGACAAGGTGACCCTGGTCCAGGTGGCTCCGGCGGTGCGGACGGCCTGGTGCGAAGCCTTCGGCCTGCCCCGGGAGGAAGGGACCATCGGCCGGATGGCGGCAGCCCTGCGTCAGCTGGGGTTCGACCATGTGTACGACACCACCTTTGCCGCGGATCTGACCATTATGGAAGAAGCCAACGAATTCCTGGAACGGTTCCTGGCAGGGGATACCCGGGAATTCCCCATGTTCACCAGCTGCTGTCCCGGCTGGGTCCGGTTCCTGAAAGGACAGTATCCGGAGCTGACGGACCGGCTGTCCACCTCCAAATCCCCCCAGCAGATGTTCGGGGCCATAGCCAAGACCTGGCTGGCGGACAAGCTGCAGGTGATCCCGGAAAAACTGTACTGCGTATCCATCATGCCCTGCCTGGCCAAGAAGGCGGAATGTGCCCTGCCCACCATGCGCACGGACCACGGGCCCGATGTGGACCTGGCCCTGACCACCCGGGAATTCATCCGTGTGCTCCGTGCGGACCATCTGGATCCGTCCCTGCTGCCGGAAGAGCCCCTGGATGATCCCATGGGGACCTTTACCGGTGCCGGGACCATTTTCGGAACCACCGGCGGGGTGCTGGAGGCGGCGCTCCGGACGGCCTATGCCAAACTCACCGGGGAAAATCCCGACCCGGAACTGTTTGCTCCTTTGCGGAACGGCATCGGGCTCCGGGATGCGGTGTACACCATCGCCGGCAAAGAGATCCGCTGTGCGGTGGTCAGCGGTCTGGGGAACACCCGGCAGCTGATCCAGGCCCTGAAGCGGAAGGAAGTCCATTACGATTTCGTGGAAGTGATGGCCTGCCCGGGCGGATGCGCCGGCGGGGGCGGCCAGCCCATTCCCCAGGAGGACGAGGAACTGGAAGGCGTGCGGGGTGAACAGCTCCGGACCCTGGACAAGCGCAGCCGCTTCCGGTTCTCCCACGAAAATCCCCAGATCCAGCGGCTGTACCGGGAATTCCTGGGCAAGCCCCTGAGCCCCAAAGCAGAAGCCCTGCTCCATACGGACCATTTTGGGTGGAAGATGTAAAAAGGAGCTGCTGCATAGGCAGCAGCTCCGGTCACGAGCCACGGGTCACGGGTCGCGGGCTTGTTGGTGCGAACCGAAGATTCTGTTTTTCAGAGTCCATCCCGATTTTATCCTTTCATCTTATAGAAAAAGAACAGACGGCTTGAACGTCCAGGCTCGCGACTCACGACTCGCGACCCGCGACCGGGGTGTGAATTTTTCACACCCCGCTTTTTTCAGCACTCCGTTCCCCCTGTCACTTTGGCGTCTTCCTGGTTTTCCACCGCCGTTTCCACGGCCGTTTTCAAGCCTTCCACAATAGTCTCCAGGGCCATGCTGGGCTGATCTTTCAGCCGGGCCGCCTGTTCCGGCAGATAGGGCACGTGGATGAAGCCGCCCCGGCGCTGCCGGCTGTCGTGGGCCAACAGGTCCATGAGGCCGTAGAACACATGGTTGCACACAAAGGTGCCCGCAGTGTTGGAAACCTTGGCCGGGATACCTCTGGCCTGGAGGGCGGCCACCATTTTCTTGATGGGCAGGGTGGCAAAATAAGCTGCCGGACCGCCCGGCACCACGGGCTCATCCACCGGCTGGTTCCCTTCGTTGTCCCCGATCCGGAAATCATCGCAGTTGATGGCCACCCGTTCCACCGTCAGGTCCGTCCGGCCTCCGGCCTGGCCGATGCAGATCACGATGTCCGGATTGAAGGCGGCAATGGCGTCCTTCACTCTGGCAATGGCCTTCCCCCGGACTGTGGGGATTTCCACCGTGTGGACCCGGGCCCCGGCCAGGAGCAGCCCGTCCAGTTTTTTCACCGCTTCCAGCGCCGGATTCACCGGTTCCCCGCCAAAGGGATCAAAACCTGTCAGCAATACGTTCATGATGCATTCCTCCTCTTCTCTGTTGTTCTCCCCCGAAAGGAAAATCCCTGCAAACAGGAGGCAACGGGTGAACCAGGCGGCACGGCTGCGCCGGTCTTGATTCGCCCCTGCGGATTTCTACCGCACACACACACTGGACAAGCAGTCCGGTTCCATCGTATGATAGGTACTGAAATTTCTGAGAAAGGAACCTGCTGTATGACCCATTCCATTTCTGCCCTTTTCATTTCCCTTCTGGCATCCCTGGCCCTGTTGGCAATGCCCGCTCCTTCCTTTGCTTCTCCGGCGGTCCCGGGGACCCGGAAGCCGGCGCCGGTCCAGGCCAAGGCCCCGGTGCCGGCCGCCCCTGCCCAGCCGGCTGCCGCTCCGGCTGTTTCTCCAACAGCCCCCTCCGCCCCCGCTGCACCTGCTCCGGCGCCCCAGCCTCCGGCAGACCCCGTCACCACAGTGACCCTCAGCGCTGCCGGTGATTGCACCCTGGGCACGGAGGAAAGTTTCGGCTATGAAGGGACTTTTCCGGAAGCCTGGGATGCCGCCGGGGGTGACGGCTCCGTATTCCTGGCCGGGGTCCGGTCCGTTTTCGTCCAGGACGACCTGACCCTGGTGAACATGGAAGGCCCCCTCACCACCCGGGGAGAACGTCAGGACAAGACCTTCGCCTTCCGGGGAGACCCGGCCTATGTGGAAGTGCTGAAAACCGGCAGCGTGGAAGCCGCCTCCCTGGCCAACAACCACAGTTACGACTACGGGAACGACGGATACTGGGACACCTTCAAAACCCTGGGAGACAACGGGATCATGCCCTTCGGCTATGAAGAAAGCCAGATCCTCACCGTGAAAGGGATCCCGGTGGGGCTGGTAGGAATCAACGCCCTGGAAGCCGGGGCCCCCGACCAGCTCCAGGAGGAACTGGCCAAAGTGAAGGAACGGGGTGCCCGGCTGACGGTGGTGTTTTTCCATTGGGGCAGTGAACTGGAGACCCGTCCGGACGAGGATCAGGTGTGGCTGGCCCACCTGGCCGTGGACCAGGGAGCGGACCTGGTGCTGGGGGCCCATCCCCATGTGATCCAGCCCCTGGAAACCTACAAGGGCAGGACCATCTGCTACAGCCTGGGGAATTTCTGCTTCGGTGGCAACAGCAACCCCCGGGACAAGGACACCTTCATCTACCAGCAGACCTTCCGGTTCCAGAAAGGCCGTCTGCTGGGAGCGGATCCGGGAAAAGTGATTCCCTGCCGGATTTCCTCCACCCCGGACTGGAACGATTTCTGTCCCACCCTGGTGGAAGGGGAAGAAGCGGAACGGATCAGGGAAAAAGCAGGTGTCGCGGATCGCGAGTCGTGAGTCGCGGGCTTGTTGGTACAGACCGAAAATTCCGTTTCACAGTTTCCAGTCCGATTAATTCTTCCTGTTCATATGGAAATGGATTCATAAACAGCATCCTTCCTTGTTTTTCATTCTTTGCATACATCCACCCAGGGGTCTTGTCCCACCAGGCTTTCCAGTTTTTCCAGGGTCAGTCGGACTCACCGTCCCGTTCTTCCCTCTTTACTCTTCACTCTGCACTTATTTTTCCCCAGCGCCCATACCATGGAAGCGCCCTGGCACAGGGCCAGGATCAGCAGCAGATGGAAGGCATGGGCAGTGCCCAGGCTGGTACCTTCTCCCAGGGCCCGTCCCACCTGGCCGGCCGCCACCAGGGCCGCGCAGACGGAAGTCCCCACCGCCCCAGCCAGCTGCTGGAGGGTATTGCACACCGCATTCCCATCCGGCTGGATGGATTCCGGCAGGTTCTCCAGGGCATAGGTAAGGATGTTCCCGGCAGACAGCCCCTGACCCAGGGTGAACACCACATAAATGGCCGTAAGCCCGGAAATTCCCACCCGGCCCAGGGCCAGCTGATACAGCACAAAGCTGAGGACAATGGCACAGCTCCCCAAAAGCAGCGGTTTCCGGGCTCCCAGCCGGTCATAGAGCCGGCCGCTCACAGGGGCCAGGGCCGCCCCCACCAGGCACCCGGGCAGCAGGATGCACCCGGCGGCAAAAGGATCAGACCCCAGGACGATCTGGGCATAGTTGGGCAGCAGGAACCCCACCCCCAGACACAGGAACTGGATCAGAAGCAGTCCCAGCACCGCTCCATCAAAAGCCGGCACCTGGAACACCTGGAGGTTCAGCAGCGGGGTGACCCCAACCTTTTGGAGCAAGTTTTCCTGCCAGCCGAATACCGCCAGAGCCAGCACCAGCAGATACCCGGTGGTCAGCCACTGGACCGTGGAAGTGCTGATGGAAAATTCCTCCATCAGGGTGGGAAAGGTCACATTCATGGCGGTTTCGATCACCACCCCGGTAAAGGACAGCAGTCCCGCCGCCACTATGGACAGAAACAGCCGGGCATCGGCCCGGCGCACAAAAGTATTGGATTCATTTTTCACAGGCTTCACCTTCGGATAGAAAAAATAGACTTTGAAAATACATGGTAGACAACATACCGGAAAAAGTCAAGGAAAAGGGGGCTGTTGCGTGTGTGGGGTTTTCACACATGCAACAGCTTTCTTTTTTCTTCAGTTTTAAAGTCTTCAATGGAAAATCGAAAAAAACATCTCGAATTCCCTAAAATTGGATACAACAATATAAACCGTCCATTTTGGTGGCTTTTTTCTTGCTCACTTTTTAGTTATGCAGGCGGGTTAGGCAAGCTTTTGCAAGGGAAACAGATATCTGCCCTGGGTTCCGTTCTGTATCTTGTGGTGCAATTTGTTGAAGTTGTGGGCCAGAACACAGATCACGGTCTCTGTAAGCGCATTCAGATGCCCAGTCCCCAGGAAGCGGCGGAACAGCTGAGTTTCTTTCACATCTGCAAAGGCACCTTCAGCCTGGATCGACCGGTTCATCCTCAGCAGTTTTCCCTCTTCCGACGTTATCCGTTTCTTATCTTCTGCCCGCAATTCCAGGAGCCGTTTTGAAACCTCAAGAAGTTCTTTTTTTTTTAGTTTTTTAGAAAACAGCAGGCAAGAGCCAGGCGGGGAACCGCTGAACGACCCTTGAGCGGAGCGTGAAGAAATTTCCGGTTTCGCTCATCCGCTGGGAGCCTCGTTCAATCGCCAGCGCGTTGGCGGGAAGCGGATTCGAATGGCGAGGCCGAAAATTTTAGTGACGGGAAACGGCGTCGGGCAGGGGTGCCCCGACTGGCGGTGACAGTAACGGAGACAACCGGCGTTACTCGACAGCACCCCCACCACCGGGCAAGCCCGGTCCCCCGCCCCCAAGGGAGCGGACTGAAAATAAAGAAAGAGGCATCGAAAAATGATGGATCATTTTTTGATGCCTCTTTTAGTCCATAATGACAGGACACAGATAAAAGGGCTTTCAAGAGGTCTCATCGACCATTAACGTGCAACAGTCCCTTCTTTCGCAGTCAAGGGGCCTGGCCAGAAAATCAGGCGCCCTTTTTCTGCCCGAAGATCCACTCCTTGACCGGGGTGATATCATAGGCGTGCTGCCAGGTGCTCCGATGGCTGCCTCCCTGGTACAGCAGATAATACGCATGGACTCCAGGCTGGATCATCTGTTCCGTCAGCTGATCCACCTGGGTTTCCGGAGCATCCTGGGCGATGGTTCCTCTGATGACCCGATCTCCGTCCGCATCCAGCTGGGTCATGATGGTATCCATGGAAGGTTTGGCTCCCGGATCCCCCGCAGCCGCCACTGCCCAGATGTTCTGCCGGGCAAGGGGCGCCGTCACCCGGGGATTCCATTTGCCGGCTACCAGATAGGAAGCCCCAAAGAAATCCGGGTACTTCACATCCATGGCAATGGAGGTCATGCATCCCATGGATTGCCCTGTATTGTAGATCCGTTGGGTATCAATGGGATACTGGCTGGACAGACTTTCCACCAGATGGATGGTCCGATCCAGTTCCGGTCCGTACTGGTACTGGTCATTCACGATCACCGTATCATACTGGGGTGCCAGCACAAAGCAGGGATGTTCCTTCTGCCATTCCGGTTCCACCCAGGTCACAGCGCCCCGGCCCTGGCTCAGGGTGGCCTTCACTTCCGGAGACACCGTCCCCGCATCATGCATGAAAAGGACCAGCGGGTACACCTTGCCCTTTTCCAGTTTTTCCGGCACATACAAATTGTACTGCAGTTTTTTCCCATCCTGATCAGTGAAAGTGTGTTGGGTGAATTTCTCGATCAGCAGCTGGCGGGTATGGGAACTGCTCATTTCCGGTTCTCCTCCGTACAGCCGTCCCTCTGCCGTCTTGACCAGACCCTTCTGGCTGATTTTGCCCGTAACAGGAACCAGAGGCTGGGGATTTCCATGGCTCCCCAGCTGGGGTCCTCCCACTCCCACAGGAGCCTTGTGCTTATCTTCCGGATGGGGATCCACCATCTGGTCGGACAGGGGAAGGGGTGCCAGTTCCACCTGGACATAGCGCCCTTTTTCCGCTGCCTTTCCATACGGTACTGCGGAAACGAAGGCTTTTGCCACCGTCCGTCCCGGTACAGCATAATCTTCTGCGGTCACGGACGAGCCCAAAAGATCGGCGTCATACCTGAGCTGGACTTCTGCCAGCTTTTCTCCATCCCCATAGACCTGAGAGATGGCTTCCACATCCTCCACATGCCCGGCAGCAAAAGCCCCCGCAGAAAAACAACAGGCGGCCAGCAGCCCGGTCCCCAGGCACAGTTTCCATTTCACCATGATCTGCCTCCTTATCCAATCGTATAGATTATTGTACCTGGAGCAAATGAAAAGCAAATGAAAACTTGTATCGGATTCCCCGCCCTGGAAAGATAAAAAATGCCCGGGAGATTGCTCTCCCAGGCATTTTTTCTTTTATTTCTTCACCACATCGATGTTCCCGTCCTTGAATACCACTTCGATATGATCCCCTCTCTGGATCTCGCCCCGGACGATCTTGTTGCTCACCACGGTTTCCACTGTGTGGACAATCAGTCTCTTCAGGGGACGGGCCCCGAAGGCAGGGTCGAACCCGGCTTTGGCCAGGTAGGCAATGGCGTCGTCGGTGGCCGTCAGGGTCAGTTCCAGCTGGCTGTGCAGCCGGCTGCCCAGATGGTTCAGAATCAGCCGTACAATGTCCTTCAGCTGTTCTTCCTGCAGGGGTTTGAACACCACAATGTCGTCCACCCGGTTCAGGAATTCCGGCCGGAAGAACTTCATCAGCATGCTCCGGACTTCGTCCTTGCTGATGGCCCCCTTCTTTTCCATAATCTCATGGGACCCCAGGTTGCTGGTCATGATGATCAGGGTGTTCTTGAAATCCACCATCCGGCCCTGACCGTCGGTCAGACGGCCGTCGTCCAGCACCTGCAGCAGCACGTTGAACACATCCGGGTGAGCCTTTTCGATTTCATCGAACAGGATCACGGAATACGGATGGCGCCGCACGGCTTCCGTCAGCTGGCCGCCCTCTTCATAGCCCACATAGCCAGGAGGGGCACCGATCAGACGGGACACCGTATGTTTCTCCATGTATTCACTCATATCGATCCGGATGATGCTCTTTTCATCATTGAACAGCACTTCTGCCAGGGCTTTGGCCAGTTCGGTCTTGCCCACACCGGTGGGCCCCAGGAAGATGAAGGAGCCAATGGGCTTGTTGGGATCCTTGATCCCGGCCCGGGCCCGGATGACGGCTTCGCTGACGGCTTCCACCGCTTCGTCCTGGCCGATCACCCGTTTGTGGAGGATTTCCGGCAGATGGGCCAGTTTCTTCTTTTCCCCCTCCATCAGACGGTTCACAGGGATCCCCGTCCAGGTGCTGACCACCTTGGCGATATCATCCTCGTCCACTTCTTCCTTCAGCAGGCGCTTGTCGGAATGTTCCTCTTTTTCCAGGGCCGCCAGCTGTTTCTGGAGTTCCGGCAACTTGCCGTACTTCAGTTCTGCCAGACGGTTCAGGTCATAGGACCGCTCCGCTTCTTCCATTTCCTTCTTCACATTGTCCATATCCTTCTTCACCTGACGGATCTTGGCAATGCCGCCCTTTTCGGCCTTCCACTGGTCCATGAGCTTGTCGTTCTCGCTCTTCAGCTTGGCCAGTTCCTCTTTGATTTTTTCCAGACGGGCCTTGGAAGCATCGTCCTCTTCCTTGGACAGGGCCTGTTCCTCGATCTGGAGCTGGAGCATCCGCCGGCGGCTTTCATCCAGTTCCGTGGGCATGGAATCGATTTCCACCCGCAGACGGGCAGCTGCTTCATCCACCAGGTCGATGGCCTTGTCCGGCAGGAACCGGTCGTTGATGTACCGGTTGCTCAGGGTTGCGGCCGCCACCAGGGCGGAATCCTTGATCCGCACCCCATGATGGACTTCATACCGTTCCTTCAGCCCTCTCAGGATGGAAATGGTGTCCTCCACACTGGGCTCCTTCACCAGCACCGGCTGGAAACGCCGTTCCAGAGCAGAATCCTTTTCAATGTACTTCCGGTATTCCTTCAGGGTGGTGGCACCGATGCACCGGAGTTCCCCTCTGGCCAGCATGGGTTTCAGGATGTTCCCGGCATCCATGGAGCCTTCGGAAGCCCCGGCCCCCACCACCGTGTGCAGTTCATCGATGAACATGATGATCTGACCGGCGGAATCGGACACGATCTTCAGGACTTTCTTCAGCCGTTCCTCGAATTCCCCTCTGTACTTGGCCCCGGCCACCAAAGACGCCAGGTCCAGGGCATACAGGGTCTTGTTCTTCAGGGATTCCGGCACATCTCCGGCCACGATACGGCGGGCAAGACCTTCCACAATGGCGGTTTTGCCCACGCCGGGTTCACCGATCAGCACCGGGTTGTTCTTTTTCCGGCGGGACAGGATCTCGATGGTCCGACGGATTTCATCGTCACGGCCAATCACCGGATCCAGTTTCCCATCCCGGGCTTTCTGGGTCAGGTCCTGGCCGAATTTCTCCAGGGTCTTGCGGTTTTCGTCCGCATCCCCGTTGTTTTCATATTTGTCGATCAGACCCCGGATGGCACTGCGGGTGATCCCGTACTTTTTGCACAGGTTCACCACTTCCGTATCCCCGTCCTCACAGAGAGCGGCCAGCAGATGGGATGCGGTCACCGGGTTCTGGCCGGCAGCCTTTTCCGCCAGGGCGAACACCCGGGCCAGCCCCGTGCTCATGCTCATCTGGTCGGACCCCTTCACAGAGGGGATCTGTTTCAGCAGCCGGTCCACTTCCCGGCTGAACTGGGCCTCATCCACGTTCAGGCTCTTCAGCACAAACTTGAAGAACCCGTCCGGCTGGCTGCACATGGCGGACAGCAGATGGACGGTGGTCAGTTCCTGGTTGTAATTCATAACGGCTTGCTGCTGGGCAGCTTCCAACAATCCACGCACTTCATCACTCAAGCGTTCTGCCTGCATAACAAACACCTCCAAAAAACCATTGGATCAATGGATAGTATTCTCAATTACGGCTCCTGCAGAAAAAAGCAGGGCCCGGGAAGTCTTTTTCTCACTTCCCGGGTCTTATTGTACCGCTTAAAAGTCAAAAAGTCAAATATTATTTTCGTTTTTTTGACTTTTTTTGATTTTATTCTTCCAGGGCCAGGCAGGACCATTCCGGATGGCGGGCCATTTCCCGGAAAAAGGCCTTGCCGGCTTCTTCCGTTTTATTCCCCCGCTTTTCTGTCCGGATCCCTTCCTGGCCGCAAAGAGCCGCCAGGGCCAGGATCAGGCTCCGTTCCCGGCTGCTTTCCGCTCCTTCCGCCAGGGCACCGGTCCGGGCATAGCTGCGGCAGGTCTTCCACCACTGTTCCTTATAGGCCTGCCCCCGCTTCACCAGACGCTTTTCGCCCAGGCTCCGCTCCAGGGCAAGCAGGCCTGCCAGATTTTCCATCTGTTCCTTCTGTTCCCAGGGATCCGGGTTCCCGGCGTCTTCCAGCAGCTGCCAGTCCTGCTGCCAGCGGTTCCAGCGCTTCTGGAGGAACGTTTCCAGGGTGGAGTTCTCCCCATCTTTCCGGGCCAGGGAAACCAGGTACAGCAGCTGCCACAGAGCCCCTGCCGCATCCCGGCCGCACCAGGACGCCCATTCCTGGGCCGCCGCCACCCACCGGTCTTCCAGCCATTGCCAGGCCGGTTCCAGGGACAGCAACTCTTCCGGAAAGGGTTTTCCCTTCTGCCGGTCAGACACCGCCAGATAGTCCACCGGTTCCAGCACCTGGAGCAGCCCGTCCAGCAGATCCCGTCCTTTTTTCCAGGAGGTTTGGGACAGGAATCCCTCCCCCAGATTCCACAGCCCGGCGCACTGCTGGAGCAGCTCCAGGAAAGGCCGGTCCTGGAATTCCCGGTCAGCGTCCGGCACCAACAGATCCAGACCCTGGCTGAGGGTCTGCCGGACCAGAGCCTGCCACACCTCCGATGGTTCCGTTTCCCGGTTCCATTCCGGCCCTTTGGCCGCTTTGGACGGAGTGCCCTTCCAGCCCAGCAGATCCAGTCCCCGTTTGAACTTGCTCCGTTCTTCCGGCCACAGGGGGATTTCCCGGGCCAGAACTGCCGTAAACCGCAGCAGGTCCCGTTCCTGGCCCCGTTTGATTTCCAGTTCCAGTTCCTCAATGGGTTCCGTTTTGTCCCCAGCGGTAAGGGTTCCCTGGTCCAGGGCCGCTTCCACCACCGTCACCGCCGACAGCTGGAGGAGCGCCGTCTTCCGGGTGAATTCCACCGTGCACAAAGGCAGCAGCTCATCCTCCTGGAGCAGGGTCTGGAGTTTCTGGTCCAGCTGGGGAGCAAAGCCCTGGATCACCGGTTCCGGTTTTTCCAGGGGCACCGTGTACTCCTCCCGGCTGGAGAAGCCGTTCACCGTCTTGCCCTGGCTTTTCACCGTGGCTTCAAAGGCCTTGCCGTTAGTCCGGCGGATACGGTACGCCATGCCGGTCCGGGTCAGTTTCCCATCCCGGGTATCCCTGTACTGATTCCACAGATCCAGAGTATGGCGACTGCCGGGAATGATCTTTTCCTTCACCAGTGCCAGCTGGAAGAATTTCCGCCGGCCCGCCTTGGTGGAAAGCAGTTTGATTTCCTTTTCCTGTCCTTGTGCCATATGGTTTCACGCTCCCTGCCTGATCTTGTTCTATCATTCTATTGTAACACAGCTTCCGTGGGCTGAGGATGGTCCAGTTGGTTATGGAGAACATCCGCTTGGCAAAAATACTTATTTTATTGACATTTTATATATTAAAAGTTATTATTAAAGAAACTTCTATTTTAACAATTCTTTTCCATGATATACAGGCAAGGAGGACGTGTCATGCTGAGTCCAAAGGAACTGTCAGAAATCCTGAAAGCCAAAGGGATGAAGATCACCCCCCAGCGTTTGGAAGTGTATCGGGCCTTCACCGGACCGGAGGAACACCCCACCGCCACGGAAATCTACGAAAAAGTGCGGCTGCAGATGCCCACCCTGAGTTTTGCCACCATCTACCAGTCCCTGGGCTTTTTCTGCCGGCTGCACCTGCTCCAGACCATCGATGTGGGAGACGGAGTCATGCGGTATGATGTGGAACCCCGGCCCCATCCCCATTTCCGCTGCGAACAGTGCGGCAAGGTGTTCAACCTGGATTTCACCTACCACAAACACCTGGACCAGGATGTGGCCAAGAAGACCGGTTTCACCATCCGCTGCCACCAGACGTATTTTCTGGGGACCTGCAGGGAGTGCCAGAAGTAGGAGGTTGTTGCACCAGGCGCAGCAGCCCCGTCAATTGTCAATGGCCGAAGGAAAGGACCCGTCCAGAAACAGGCGGGTCCTTTTTGAATGGAAGAAATGCGTTCCGCATCTGGCATCTCGCTGGCGGGCCGCCCGGCGTGCGGCCCCTACGGCATCGCAATGGGTCATTGGATTTTCATCGTCCGTGCTCTGCGCTCGCACTTTTCACTTCCCTTACAGCACAAACGCCACAAGGAAGTTGTAGGCCCCGGCTGCCAGGACACTGACGGGAACCGCCCGGAGCAGCAGCTTGTTGAACAGAGTGGTCCGGTCTTCTTCTTTCGGGGTGGACCCCAGGATCAGGGAGCCGCCGGAAGAGAACGGGCTGATGGCACTGGATTGTGCGCCCAGCACCGTGCAGGCGAACAGTGCCCCGGCAGAAAGCCCTGTACTTTCCGCCAGCCCCGGAATCAGCGGGAATAACGCAGGAGCCACTACACCGGTGGTGGAACTGAAGAAGCTCATGATGGCCGCAATGATGGAGAACGCCAGGGGAATCAGCGGCGTGGGCACATTGGCCCCCACCCAGGCGCTGAGCATCTTGATGGTCCCGGCTTTCACCGCCACCGCAATCAGCATCCCGGCCCCGGCAATCATGATGATGGTGTTCCAGGGAATCTTGGCAATGGCTTCCTTCTGAGGCGCCAGTTTCATCAGCAGGGCGATCACCGCAAAGATAATGGCCACCAGCCCCACGTCCACTTTACCCGCCATATAGGCAACGGCCGGGTTTCCGGGCACCAGGATCTTCAGCAGCGGGAAGATCAGCACTACCACCATCATCACCAGCATCAGAGTCAGGGTCTGGCTCTGGACCTTCGTAAAGGGTTCCGGTTTCTTGAAGGTGACCCCCTGGCCGATGTTCCGGTTGGCCTTGATGCCGTACCGGAACACCGTGATCAACACCAGGGAAAACACCAGGGACAGCAGGAAGATTTCCATTTCCATGGCAAAGGAATCCATGGGGGCCTTCAGTTTCAGGGCTTCATAAGCCGTATCCGACAGTCCCCGGAAAATCACCCCCAGGTTGGAAGTGGGGAAGTTACCCCCGCACAGGGCCCCGCAATTGATGGCCACGGCCCCGGTGAGTTTGTCCATTTTGGATTCATCGCAGATCAGCAGGGTAATGGGCGCCAGGAACGCCAGCACCGTAAAATAGGTGGCCCCCATCACCGACAGCACCACGGCCACACCGAACAGGGCATAGGGCAGCATGCCCGGAAATTTCCGGCAGGCGTACAGCAGAGAACCGGACATTTTTTCCAGGGTCCCGTTAATGGCCGCCACATTGTAGAACAGGGACACCGACAGAATCACGAACATGGTGCTGATGGGCCAGAAGCCGATCACTGCCTTGGGCTTCAGCCCCATGACCAGACACCCGATCAGATACGCAAAGACGATACAGAACAGCCCGGTATTCAGACTGGTTTTGTATCCCAGATAGATGGCTATGGCAATGGCCAGAATAATCGCCGCACTCAACATGATGATTCTCCCCCTTTGTAATCAGTCCTTGGCTGCTCCCACCGGTTCATCCTGGATGCCCAGCAGCCGATAAGGAATGGTCTTGGTCATGTAGTACACCTGTTCTTCCGGGATCCCATATTCCACCAGGTAATGCATGTATTCATAGATTTCCGTTTCCCAGTCCGGATTTTCCGTCTGTCCCCCGTCCGTATCCACCATCACATGCCGGTACCCCACGGCCTGGATCAGTTCCGCATTTTCCCGGAGATTCATGTGATATTTTTTCCCTTTCCCCATGTTCTGGGCATAGCACCGTTCCAGGATCACATCATAATCCTTCACCAACCGGATCTGGTCTTCCAGCGTGTACCCGCAGACCCACCATTCCGGATGGGTGATGACAATTTTTTCCACCCCGGCCTTCCGGGCCGCTTCCACCACCACAAAGGCCTCTTCCGGGGACACATGGGCTGTGGCCAGCACGGCGTCGTGGTCTTTGATCAGCCCGAACACCGTTTCCAGTTCCGGGATCACCTTCCCGTCCCGGACCAGCTGGATTCCTTCATCAGGATTTTTCCCCATTTTTTCCAGGTGCCGGCGGGCGGACTGGGTGGGCAGCCAGATGACCTTGGCTCCCAGCTTCAGGCCTTTTTCCACCGCTTCCGGATTCACCCCGCCGATGACCTTATTCATGACCACACCACCGTACATGGTGAAGTTGGTCTTATCCCCATAAACCTTTTTCACATAGGCATTGGCGATATTCGCCCGGTTCACCGTAAAGCCCAGGTGGGATTTGATCACAAGGGCCCGGGCCCCTACCCGGACCGCCGCATCCGCCAGTTCCAGATCGTTGTAGGCCCGCAGCCGCAGATCCGGATTGGTGTGTACATGCATATCGCAAATGCCTTTCAGTGAAACTCTGCTCATGATGCTCCCCCTTGTTATGAAAGTATTCAGAATAAATTTGCTTTTAGTGTAACGCGGGATCAGTCATTGCAGAAGCCGATAAAATGCGATATATTGTATCGGTAAAACCGATGGCAAAGGAGAAAAATCATGGATCTACGGGAACTTCATTATTTACTGGCCCTGGCGGAAGAAAAAAGCATTTCAAGGGCGGCGGAGCGGTTGTTCATGGCCCAGTCCAGCCTGTCCCAGTTTCTCAGCAGCACGGAAGCCCACCTGGGATACCGGCTGTTCATCCGCACCTCCAGCGGCATCCGGCCCACAGAACCGGGGAAACGGATGATCCGGTTCGCCCAGGACACCCTGTCCGAATTCCACCGGGCCAAAGATGAGATCCAGGACATCGGCAACCTGAAGGGAGGCCATGTGATCCTGGGAATCAGTTCCTTCCGGGGCTCCTTCCTGCTGCCCCCGGTACTCCAGGTGTTCCAGAAAAAATACCCTGGAATCCGGGTGCAGATCGTGGAAGAGAATTCCCTGGCCCTGGAACAGCTGCTGCTCACCGGAAAAATCGACCTGGCCCTGCTGGTCATGCCGGAAAAACGCAGCCGCATCCAGGCCCGGTTCCTGATGAATGATGAAATCTGCCTGATCACCAGCCCCAATCATCCTGTGATGGAGTGCGTCCATCAGGGACAGGCCGGGCTGCATCCCTCCCAGCTGTCCCAGTACATCAACATCCAGGATGCAGCCTGCTACGAATTCCTGCTCAGCGGCTACGACACCATCCTGGGCCGGGAAGCCAGAAGGATCTTCCTGCGCCACGGCATGAATCCCACCTATTACAACGAAAACCTGACCGCCCTGTTCGCCGCCTCCCTGGGGGCCAGCGGCCTGGGGCTGGCCTTTACCTACGCCAGCAGCCGCCAGTACTTCCACCGGGCCCAGCTGCTGAGCCTGGGCAAAGACGGCACCTCCATCGCCCTGGGCACGGCCATGGCACCGGGACGGTACCATTCCAAAGCCACCCAGGCCCTGGACCAGGTGATTTTTGAGGTATTGGGGAAATGAAAAAGGGGCGGCCGTAGGGGTTTGCCTCCGGCGAACCCCTACGGCGTTGGTGTTGGAGGAACGGGCATTTGGCGGGCCGCCCGGCGTGCGGCCCCTACGGCATCGCAATGGGTCATTGGATTTTCATCGTCCGTGCTCTTCACTCATTCAAACAATTCTGTGCTATAATCATTTGAAACACCTTTTTTTATAAATGCCCGTCCTTTGGACGGATCATAGACAGAAGGAGGCTTTTCATGGATTTTCGGGAATTCCAGTATGTGGTCACCATTGCGGACTGCTGCAGCATCACCGATGCGGCCAAACAACTCTATATTTCTCAGCCTTCCCTGAGCTATGCCCTGGCAAAAATTGAAAAGGAAATCGGCCTGAAGCTGTTCGACCGTTCCAAACAGCCCCTGGTCCTTACTGACGCCGGCCAGTACTATGTCTCTGTAGCCCGGCAGTTTTTGCGGGACAAAAGCAACTTCCAGAATCATCTGGCCGACCTGAAGAACGGCGCCAACGGATCCATCAGCCTGGGGATCCCTGCGGAGCGTTCCGGCTATATGCTCCCTCCCGTACTGCCCCAGTTCCGCCGGAAATTCCCTGGTTCTTCCTTCTACATCCAGGAAGCCAGCACCACCGAACTGTTCAGCCTGCTGCGGAACAACAAAGTGTCCTTCATTGTGGTTCCTTGCAACGAAGAAGATCTTCCGGCCCACCTGAAAGCGGAATTCATTTATCCGGAAGACTTGATCCTGGTGGCCGGAAAAGATGCCCTTTCTCCCGACATGTTCCTGAATCAGGAACAGCGCATTGTGGATCTGAAAAAATTCGCGGACATGCCTTTCATCCGGATCAAAAAAGCCCATTCCGTCCACGCCAAAGTCAACCGGCTGTTCCAGAAAGCCAACATCACCCCCAACATCCTCCTGGAGGAGGAAAGCAGCATTTCCGCCGCCCAGCTGGCAGCCGGCGGTCTGGGATTCACCATCGTCCCCGGCCGGGCCCGGGCCATCCTGGGGAAAGACTGGCAGGACTATTGCTACCGGTGCACCCCCCAGCCCATCCATTGGGAAGTCAACGCCATTTACAAAGAAAACACCTATCTGAACAAAGCGGAACGGTATCTCATCGAACTGCTGAAAGAGCATTTTGGAAACCATCAAAAAAAAGACTGACTGGATCCACACAGTCAGTCCTTTTTGTTCCCTGTTGTTTCTTTTATGCTTCCCGCTGCAGGGTATCCAGCAGATAATCCGTGAATTCTTCTGCGGTTGCCCCGTCCTTGTCCGTGGTAATCACCACTTTCCGTTCCGTCCGGGTGCAGATGTCCAGGGCCTTCACCAGCTGTTCCTTCTTTTCCGGATAGCCGATATGGCTGATCATTTCTCCCATGGCCCGGATCAGGCTGCAGGGATCCGCGTACTGGGCCCGGTTGTGCTGGACCAGGAAGTTCCCCACCCCGTGAATGGCTTCGAACAGGGCGTATTGGTCCCCGATATTGGAGGAGCTGGCGGTCCCCAGGCCCCCCTGGTATTCCGCCGCCACATCGGTGACAATATCCCCGTACAGGTTGGGCAGCAGGAACACCTGCATCCCTTTGGTGAATTCCTGGTCCGTGATCTTGGCAGCCATGGAATCCACCAGTTCTTCCCGGACGGTGATTCCGGGATATTCCTTTTCCAGGGCATGGGCCGTCTTCAGGAAGTTCCCGTCCACCAGTTTCACGATGTTGGCCTTGGTGACCACCGTCACGTTGGTCTTCCCGTTGTTTTTGGCGAATTCAAAGGCGGCCCGACAGATCCGTTCCGCTCCGGGACGGGTCAGCACCTTGAAGTCCACCGCCAGGTCATCATCCACCTGGATTCCCTTGTTGCCCCAGATGTATTCCCCTTCGATATTTTCCCGGAAGAAGGTCCAGTCGATGCCCTTTTCCGGAATCCGCACCGGCCGCACCGCCGCATACAGCTGGAGGGCCCGACGCAACAGGCTGTTGGCGCTGACCATATTGGGCCAGGGATCCCCGGCCCGGGGCGTCACAAAGGGCCCCTTCACCAGCACGTCACAGGCTTTGCAGGCTTCCAGCACTTCCGCCGGCAGACTTTCATTCTTCTGGACCCGTTCCTCGATGGTCATGCCGGGGATGGTCCGGAATTCCACCTTGCCGGAGGCCATTTCGTCCTTCAACAGATATTTGGCCACCCGCAGGGCCTGTTCCATGATGCAGGGCCCGATGCCGTCCCCGGGAAGGATTCCCACGGTGATGTGATCCAGCTTCTTGAAATCCTTCCGGCCGGGAGCCTGTTTGATGGCCTCGATCCGTTTGAAATCCTCCCGGATCAGCCGGCCAAACTGTTCCATGGCGTTCCGGATGCTCTGTTCCTGACGGTCTTTTTCTTCCATATGCTGCACCTTCTCCTTTTTTCCAATACCATTTTCTGGGGGGTCATTTTCTTACCCCCGATTCTATCCGATGATTCAGGCAATTTCCAATACTTCTGCTCCCATAGGAATCATTTGATTCTTTCTATGCTGTGCGTCCATCCATAGAACAGAGCCAATCCTTTAAAAGATGATCTTGTAGAAGCCCAGGCCGGCCAGCAGGGTCAGCACCACCAGGATGCCCAGAGCCCAGACGGTCAGTTCCATGAACAGCTTCATTTCTTCCCCTTTTTTGTCCGTCCCTTCGGTTTCATCGGCCATCAGGGTGGCCATGATCAGCCCGCCGGTTGTGGATATGGGGCTGATGCCGGTGATGGTCCCGCCGATGACCACCATGGACCCCAGTTCAACCGGGTTCACACCCACGGATTGTCCCAGGGAAGCCACGGTGGGAAGCAGCGTGGGGAACACCACGCCCAGGCCGGAGGAGAACAGGCTCATGACCCCTGCCGTGCAGGCCATGACCGCCGGAGCGGTATAACTGTTCATGAAGGTGGACAGGGCCGCCGTCAGCAGCTTGATGCCCCCGGTCTTGATCACCAGATTCATGAGGGTACTGACGCCGGACACCATGAGCAGCACACCCCAGGGGATGGCCTTCAGGCTGTCCTTTTCCGAGGCTGCATGGCACATGAGCAGTATGGCGCTGACGGAGAAGCTGGTGAGCCCCACATTCTGTTTGAACGCAATGACCAGCACAGCCATGACCAGGAGTCCCAGCAGGGACAGCAGCTGCTGCCCGGTGAATCCGGACAGTTTCTCTTCCGTCCCCTTTTCCGGCATCTGGATCCGGTAGCCCTTGTAGTAGACAAAAGCTGCCAGGGCGATGAGGATGCCGCTGATCATCTGGGCCGTATAGATGGACCGTACCGCAGCCACCGCATCCAGCCCGCTCTGCCGCAGCAGATCATAGGATAGCAGTCCTTCCGGGGTAATGGGACTCATGCGCCCTCCGAAACAGCCGCTGCACCCGATGATGGCCAGCATCAGAGGGTTGTAGCCCCGGGCCCTGGCCAAAGGGATGGCAATGGCCGGCATGATGGCCAGCAAGGGAATGGACCCCGGCCCGATTCCGGTAAGCAGGGCTCCCATGAGGAAGACCGCGATGGGAATCAGGTATTTGTTGCTACCGGCCAGGCTCACGATTTTCCGGGCCAGCAGTTCGATGGTACCATTCTTGTTCAGGATGCTGAACAACAGGGTGACGCCCATCAGGTTGATGAACAGGTTGGGCTTGAAGCCCTTCAGGATTTCCGCCGTGGGAATGCCGGCCACCTTGCCCAGCACAAAGGCAAAGAGCAGGCAGACCAGGCCCACATTGGTCTTGCGGAAAAAGCCGATGGCGATGGCCACCGCCAGCAGCAGCAGAGAAATGATACCCAGCTCCATAATCCTTCCTCCTTACCGAAATACCACAGTGCAGGGGCTTTCCGTCTTCACGGTCTTCCCGGTGAAGTGGAGCTGCCCGTTTTTGCCTTCCGGCGCAAAGAACTGCAGGGTGTCACTGTCCATATTGGCCACCAGCAGCTGTCCTTCCGGCGTCAGGGTCATGAACCGGGGTGTGTACCCTTCACAATTCGTCCACTGGGGATTCCCCAGCAGCCCCGTCTTCGGGTCGATGGTGTAGCTGACCACCGTTTCCTGGCCCCGGAAGGTCCCGGCATACCCTTCCCCTTCCGGCGGGATGCCCTCTTTGATCCGGTTGGACACATAGACCTGTTTCCCGTCCCGGCTCAGGACGATGGCACTGGCCATATTGGGTCCCACATACGTATCCTGCAGGGTGGGGACCACCTGTCTGGCAGTCAGCTGTCCTTTCTGATCGTCGAAATCGAACACCCGCAGTGTGCTAGCTTTTTCGTTCACCAGATACACGTGCCGATTATCCTTGCTGAACACCAGGTGGCGGGGTTCGTCGTATTTCCGGGCCTCCGCATAGGACGTGCGGGTCAGTTTGCCCGTGTTTTCGTCCAGGGCCAATACCCATACCCGATCATAGCCGCTGCCCCTTGCCTGGGTGGGGACCAACAGCCATTTGCCCGTCCGGTCCAGCACGCAGGCATGGGCGTGGGAGATGCCGCCGGCCTTGGGGCCTTCGAAATGCTCCACGCTGACCGCTTCGCCCAGGCTCCCGTCGGCCCGGATGGGCAGGCTGGCCACCGCTCCGCCCTGAAGACTGGCCACCAGCAGGAATTGATTGTTAGGGGTCACCACGCCATACACCGGGTTCTTCCCCTGGCTGTCCACCGTATCCAGGAATTCCAGGTCCCCATCTTCTTTGATGCGGAAGGCACTGACTTCATGGGCATCCCCATGGACGGTATAAAGATATTTTTTTGTCTGGTCCAGTACCAGCCAGGCCGGGTTGTCCAGAGTCTTCGTGATGCCTTCCAGCTTCCAGTTACCTTTCTCGTCGATGGTGTAGCGGGAAATGCCCTTCCCGTGGGCATAGCGCTTCGCCGTGGTCCGGCAGCCTACATATGCAGTAGTCATTTTCTTCGTTCCTTTCTCGATTTTCTGATTCGCCATCCCTACGCCCGTCCCTGCCATGCACAGCAGCATGGTGGACAGGACCAGGCGGAGCCAGCTGCTTTTTTTCATTTTTTATTCTCCTCTGCCAGTTTGGCCTTGTAGAACCGCAGCTTGCCGCCAGCCAGCAGGATTTCCACTTCCTGGTCCGTCAGTTCCAGTTTCACTGTGAACCGGTTCCCTTTGCTCAGGTTCTGGATTTCAATGGTTTTGTTCTTCATCTGGTCCCGCAGGTTGTCGATATGGAAAGTATCATCCAGGTCGATGCCATCGTAGGCCGCCTTGTCCACGAACACGGCCGGGATCACCCCGTGGTTGATCAGGTTTCCCTTATGGATGCGGGCGAAACTCTTGGCAATGACCATCTTCACGCCCAGGTACATGGGCGTGATGGCCGCATGTTCCCGGCTGGATCCCTGGCCGTAGTTCTCGCCGCCTACGATGAAGCTCTTGCCGTCCTTCTGGGCCCGTTTGGCAAAGTCCGGGTCATACCGGCAGAAGGCGTACTGGGCCATGGCCGGCATATTGCTCCGCATGGAGGAGAACTGGGCGCTGGCCGGGGTAATGTCGTCGGTGGATACGTTGTCCCGGGCCTTCAGGCTGACCTTGGCTTCCAGGGTTTCTTCCGGCGGATCGGCTACCGGCAGGGGTTTGATGTTGGGGCCCCGGACGATGGAAATGTCCCGGCCGTCTTCCGGCGGCAGCAGGAACAGGTTGTCGTTGATGGGATAGGTTTCCGGTTCCTTCACTGTACCCAGCACGCTTACATCGTCCATCACTTCCTGGGGCAGGGCCAGCCGCCCCTTGATGGCCGTGGCCGCCGCCACTTCCGGGCTCACCAGATACAGACTGGCATCCGCCGTGGAGCTGCGTCCCTTGAAATTCCGGTTGGACGTCCGCACCGAAATGCCCTTGCTGGAAGGAGCGATGCCGATGCCGCAGCAGGGGCCGCAGGCGAATTCCGTGATCCGGGCACCAGAATCCACCAGATCGGCAATGACCCCGTCCTGGAGCAGCCGCAGATAGATCTGCCGGGAGCTGATGCCCAGCACCAGACTCACATCCGGATTGATTTTATGCTCCTTCAGCACCAGGGCCACTTTTTTGAAATCACTGTAGGACCCATTGGTGCAGCTGCCGATGAACACCTGCTGGACCGGGATTTTGGGCACATCGGCCACTTTCATCACGTTGTCCGGCATATGGGGGCAGGCCACCAGGGGTTCCAGGGCATCCAGATCCAACTGGATTTCTTCGTCGTATCCGCATCCTGCATTCGGCAGCCATTCCGTATAATCCTGTTCCCTGCCCTGGGCCTTCAGGAAAGCCCGGACCTGTCCATCTGCCGGGAATACGGAGGTGGTGGCGCCCATTTCCGCGCCCATATTGGCAATGGTCAGCCGTTCGGGAATGGACAGGGTTTCCACACCTTCTCCCACATATTCATAGACCTTGCCCACGCCGCCTTTCACCGTGGTCCGGCGGAGCATTTCCAGGATGATATCCTTGGCGGCGGTTCCCGGCCGGAGCCGGCCCTTCAGGTTCACCTTCACCACCTTGGGCATTTTCATCACATAAGGGAATCCGGCCAGGGCCACGGCGATATCCATGCCCCCTACCCCGATGGCCAGCATCCCCAGGGCTCCGCAGCTGGGCGTATGGCTGTCGCCTCCCAGGAGAAGAGTTCCCGGCTTCCCGAACCGGCTGCACTGGAGAGCATGGCAGATGCCGTTCCCGGCTTTGGACAGCACCAGCCCGTATTTCTGGGCGATGGACTGGAGATAGATATGGTCATCCGGTGTCTTGTTGTCGATCTGGAGCAGGTTGTGATCGATATAGCTGACGGACAGTTTGGTCCGCACCCGGTCCAGGTCCAGGGCTTCAAAAGCCAGATAGGCCATGACCGCATTGATGTCGTGAGTCAGGGTCTGATCCACCGTCACTTTGATTTCCTGGCCCGGCACCAGTTCCGCCGGTTCTGCCAGATGGGCCGCAAACAGTTTCTGCGTCAGATTCATTGCCATGGAAAGCACACTCCTTTGATTCCGTCTGTAAATTTTCATAGTTTCAGTAATATTTCATATTATTCTCACTTTTTCCTTGTCTATACTGTATCATGTACGCTTCCTTTTGTATAATATTAGATTATGATATACTTATAATATCAAGTTATAAGGAGTGGATGCCTATGGATTCCCGCGACCTGGAATATGTAATGGCCATTGCCCGGACCGGCAGCTTTTCCCAAGGGGCCCAGATGCTGTTCATCAGCCAGCCGGCCCTGAGCCAGTACATCCGGAGGCTGGAAAAAAATCTGGGGGTGACCCTGTTCTACCGCAACCGGAACAAGGTGGAACTCTCCCCGGCCGGCGCCTACTACGTAAAAAAAGGACAGGCCATCCTCCGACAGATGCAGGACCTGGAACAGACCATGCGCCATTGGCAGCAGGAAGAACAGCGGCAGCTGAGCATCGGAGTTTCCCAGTTCTACGGCAAATGGTTCCTGACCCCCTACCTCCAGAACATCCAGAAAAGCCTTCCCCAGTACCAGGTCCGCATCGTGGACGGGGAATCCCGGCATCTGGAGCTCCTGATGATCCAGCGGAAGCTGGACTTTGCCATCTATCCGGCGCCGGTGGTCCATCAGGAAATCCACTTCCTGCCCCTGGGAGAAGAAGAGATCCTTTTTGCCTTCAGTGAAGAGAATCCGGAGGCCATGGCCCTGCTGGCCCAAGCGGACAAGGACGGGTTCCTGGATCTCCGGTATTACCGGCATTTTCCCTTCGTCCTGCCCAAGGAAGGACTGAAAATGCACAAGGCGGCCCTGAACATCTGCCGTCATCTGGGCTTCCAGCCCCAGTCCGTCTATTCTTCCGAGAATCTGGATACGGTCTATTCCCTGGTGAACCACAACTACGGGGTGGGATTCCTGCCCGATGTGATTGCCCGGAATTACAATCCCCGGACCAATCATGTGCGCTTTTTCCATTTCAAAAGCCGCAGCAATCACCGGACCATCGGCCTGGCCTTCCGGGAGGATTCTCCGCTCCGGGCCCTGGCTCCCAAACTGGTCCGGGCCATTAAAAAAGGGACTGCGGTCTGAGCCACAGTCCCTTTTGTCTTTATTTTGCTTTTTTCATCCGGTTGTAATTGATCAGGCAGCCGGCCTTGATGATGGCCCGTTCCTCTTCCGTCAGCGGTTTGCTGTACAGGGTCAGGGGCACGGTGCCGCTTTCCTTCACCACATAAGCCGGAATGGTTTCCAGATCCCCGTCCAGGACCTTCCGGATTTCCGGCACGTAGATCCAGTCCCCCACTTCGAAGTCCGTGGGTTCTCCCTTCAGGTGGAAGGGCAGCATCCCCCAGTTGATCACATTGCTCCGGTACCGTTTGGTGGCGTAATCCTGGGTGATGTTGGCCAGGCCTCCGATCACCCGCTGGCAGCTGGCGGCCTGTTCCCGGGCAGATCCGTCACCGGGTTTGTTGGCATACACCATGGACCCGATTTCCGTATTGGCCAGGGTGGCACTGCCCGGCAGTCCCTGTACCCGTGCCAGCACCTTGTCCACTTCCGACAGGTCTTTTCCGGCTTCCCGGGCCAGTTCCAGTTCTTTGACGGCCTTGGTCCGTCCCACGTATTCCGGATCCCGGCGACTCAGGGTGAATTCCGCCAGCCCCATGGGGTTGGACCGGTAGGAAGAAGTTTCCCCGGAAGGGATCAGTTCATCGGTGGTGGTCACCGGGTCCAGGATCTTGGAGCACACCTTCAGCAGGATATTGTCCCCCAGAGCCGGCATTTCCGGCCAGTCCTTGATATTGGGTCCGTAGAACAGCTCCTTTTCCGGTTCCGGATTCCCGAAGCCGTTATACACCCGGGCCTTGTAGGCGCTGTCATCGAAATGGTAGGCCGGCACGTTCCCGAACGCATCAGCGAATTCTTCTGCGGAAGTCAGCCGGCCATTGTTGGCGGCAGTGGCGGCGATGCTCCGGGCATCCATGAGGGCCACGGCAGCCATCTGGCCCTGGCCCGGTTTGGACCCTTCCCGGTTGGGGAAGTTCCGGGTGGTGTGGCGGATGGACAGACCATCGTTGTTGGGGGTATCCCCCGCCCCGAAGCAGGGTCCGCAGAAGGCAGTCTTCACAACGGCCCCGGCAGCCATCAGATCGGTGAGCATGCCCTTTTTGGCCAGATCCATGTACACCGGCATGGAGGAGGGGTATACGTTCAGGGTGAATTCCCCGCTGCCGATGGCTCTGCCCCGGAGCAGGTTGGCGGCTTCCACCACGTTCACATAGTTGCCCCCGGCACAGCCGCCGATGACACCTTGCTGGACCTGGAGTTTCCCGTCATGGATCTTGTCCGTCAGGCTGTAGGCAGCACGGCCCTGGGCCACTTCCGCCGCTTTTTTTTCCGTTTCCCGGAGGATGTCCCCCAGATTGGCGTTCAGTTCGTCGATTTCATAGGCATTGGAGGGATGGAAGGGCAGGGCGATCATAGGTTTCACCGTGGACAGATCCACCTGGACGCAGCCGTCATAATAGGCCACTTCCGCCGGATCCAGCTTTTTGTAGTCCCCCTCCCGGTGGTGTTCCTTCAGGAAGGCCCGGGTATCCTCATCAGTCCGCCAGATGGAGGACAGGCAGGTGGTTTCCGTGGTCATCACGTCCACCGCATTCCGGTAGTCGGTGGTCATGGAGGAGACTCCGGGGCCCACGAATTCCATCACCTTGTTCTTCACATAGCCGTTTTTGTACACTGCCCGGCAGATGGCCAGGGCAATGTCGTGGGGTCCCACCCAGGGTTTGGGGCTGCCGGTAAGGTATACGGCCACCACACCGGGATAGGGGTTGTCCCAGGTATCCTTCAGGATCTGCTTGTCCAGTTCGCCGCCCCCTTCGCCTACGGCCATGGTCCCCAGAGCCCCGTACCGGGTGTGGGAGTCGGACCCCAGGATCATCTTCCCGCAGCCGGCGTGCATTTCCCGCATATACTGGTGGATGACGGCCATATGGGGCGGTACGAAGATGCCTCCGTATTTCTGGGCGGCGCTGAGGCCAAACATGTGGTCATCCTCGTTGATGGTCCCCCCTACGGCGCACAGGGAGTTGTGGCAGCAGGTGAGGATGTAGGGCATGGGGAAATTTTCCATGCCGGACGCTTTGGCGGTCTGGATGATCCCCACGTAGGTGATGTCATGGCTGGTCAGGGCATCGAAGCGGATTTTCAGACTGTCCATGTCCCCGTTCTGGTTGTGGGCTTTCAGGATGCCATAGGCAATGGTGCCCTTTTGGGCTTCTTCCTTTTGGATTTTCCGGCCCAGGGTTGCTTCTGCCCGGGACAGTTCTTCTTCCGGGATGATTTCGTTGCCATGGACCAGGTAGGCCCCGTTCTTGAACAGATTGATCATAATGAATTTTCTCCTTTTCTCTGCAGCTTATTTTCTGATGTAAATGGTGCCGTCCATAATCCGGCGGGCCGTCCGCTGGACAGCCACCCCTTTTACATCCAGGTTCCCTTCTTCCCGGACTTCCAGATCAGGATAGACGGTCATCACTCCGCTTGGGTGCCCCAGCCGGATGGCCTGCCGGCCTTCAGTCTGTCTGCCCAATGTCTTTTCGATGATGGACCCCTGTACGAAAGCCGCCACGGCAATGGAACTGGCAGCAGTCAGGGGGCAGGCTTTGTGGCACTTGAACACCGAGATGACCCGGGCGCACAGATCCATCTGGCCGGCATCCACCTGGTTCCCGGCAATATCCGTATAGGAAACCGGTGCCGTGAAGAAGCCCACTTTGGGCACCGCCGGGGAATGGGCTGTGGCATCTTCCAGATCCCTGGCAAAGCCCATTTTCACAGCAGCCGCTCCCCGGATTTTTTCCAGCAGAGCCGATACTTCTTTGTCCGCATCCACCTGTGCCGGCAGTTCCGTACCCTGGAGGCCCACATCTTCCGCCCGGACCAGGACCAGGGGATTGGATACATCCAGGATGGTGGCTTCGATTTTCCGTCCGTCGATTTCCAGCACATCCAGTGCTTTGCCCGTGGGCAGCAGTTTCCCCGTCTTGGCTCCTGCCGGATCCAGGAAATTCACCTTCAGTTCCGCAGCGGTTCCATCGATACCGGCAATATGGCAATCCCCCTCCTGAGCAAAAGTGTGGGTCCGGGGATCAATGGGGACGGTCACATTGATATATTTATCCGTATTCTTGTTGAGCATCCGGACGGTGGTCACCGGTTCCACAATGGGGACCATGCCCTCTTCCACCGCATAGGCCGGCACCGCAGCGGTCATATTGCCGCAGTTGCTTTTGTAATCCACCTGTTTCTTTCCTACAATGACCTGGCCCACCAGGTATTCGATGTCCACATTGGGCAGGGCGCTCTTCCAGATAATGACGATTTTGTTGTTGGACGATACCGTCCCGCCCATCCCGTCCATCTGCTTGGGATCCGGATTCCCCATGACCTGGAGAAAAATCTCATCCCATTCCTTGGAATCTTCCGGCAGATCTTCCCGATGGAACAGGCAGCCCTTGCTGGTCCCACCCCGCATATATACCACAGGAAACTTTCTCATCGTATAAAACCTCTCTTTCTGATTACAGGAACTGGAAAATAAAACTGCCCACCAGGAGGACAATGGCCCCGCCGATCCGGGAGGAAATCTGAGCGTAACTCATCAGGTCCATCCGTCTGCAGGCACCCAGCACGGCCATATCTCCTGCACCGCCCATGTTGGCCATGCACAGTCCGGCTGTAATGGCGCTTTCAATGGGATAGAAGCCCACCAGCGAACCAAAAGCTGCGGAACCGATGACACAGCCCAGGACAATCAGCAGCACCATAATGAAATTGGCAACGCTCAGCACACCCATCATCTTGTTGAAATCGATCAGGGTGACACCGCATCCGGCCATCATGGCCCAGACCAGCCGGCTGGCGCAGAACTGCTGTACCCGGTGGCAGGCTTCCTTCGTTCGTTCCGGGATCAGGTCCAGCACATTGGCCAGGGTGGCAAATATGATCATGTAGGCAAAATTGGGAATGGCCACTCCAAAGACCGTGGGCAGGACTTTTTTCGCCACCAGCTGGGCCAATACGAAGACTGGATTTCAGCAGGACCTTTCTTTCGATTCCCAACAGGCTTCCCACCACCTGGGCACAGATGAATACGTTCAAAAAATTGTAGGTATTCATCCATCCCTTGGAAACAGTCAGGATGTTTTTGGGCATCAGATTGTTGTATACCAGAATCCCGCAGCCCAGGAACGCCAGCACGGCTCCGCCTCCGCAGTACTTGTTCCAAACAGGAAGCCGTTCTCCCACTTCACCGAAGATGGCACCCAGGATGAACATGACAGCGATGCCTCCAATGAACTGATTGGGAATGATGTTCAGGCAGGCAGAAATCAGAACGATTACAGAGAAAAACGTGAAAATCCGCCAGTCCATACCATAAAGCTTAAACGTGGTTTCTTTCATGACCTTATGCCTCCTGTCCGGAATTGGAAAAGCCAAAAAGTTTTGCCGGATTTTCCACCAACGTTTTATAAACCGTTTCTTCATCCTCTGCCATATCGAACAGAGCATCCAGCAACGCACTGTCATCGGGGCAGGGTTTCCGTTTGCTGTACCGGTTGGGATGGGGCCAGTCCGTTCCCCACAGCAACCGGTTGGGATTGGCCTTGACGTATTCCCGGCCTATGGCCAGGGTGTCTCCATAAGTTTCCTCCCCACTGTCAAAATACCAGCCGGAAAGTTTGACCCAGGCCCTTCCCTGATCCAGCCAGTCACAGATCATCCGGAATGCGGGATGACTGGTCCCTGTCCCTGCAGGCAGGTGTCCCCGATGGTCAAGGACCAGCTGTACAGGCAGATTCTCGAAAAATGTCCGTTTCTCCACCAGAAGATCCGGATCCATCCACAGACAGACACACCAGCCATATTCCGCAACCCGTTCCACCAGTCTGCGGATTTCTTCCCAATCGCCTTTATATCCGCAGTTCATGTTGAACCGGATGCCCCGTGCGCCTTTCCGGTGAAGGGCCGCCAGCTGGGAATCCATCACCTGGTTGTCCAATACCACAATGGCCCGGGTATTTTCCACACCCAGTCTCTGGACCGCATCCATGGTGCACCGGTTGTCCAGGCCATAAGCAGAAGGCTGCACCACCACACTTCGGGCAATGCCCAGTTTATCCTTCAGCAGACGGTAGCATTCCACGTCAGCCGGAGGTTGGTTTCTCACATCCCCCGGTACATAAGGGAACCGGACGGGATCATAGATGTGATGATGGCAGTCACAAGCTCCCAGCGGGATACGATTTCGGGGAAAAGTCTTCCCTCCGCAGTAAGGCACCTGCTCTCTCCGTTTTTCCATTTTTCCTCCCTCATTTCTTTCCGTTCAAAATCTTCCTTCTGTCAGGTATTACATTAAATGATTTTTCAAACAGTTTCCAATACTATTCCTCCCATAGGAGTTATATGATATTTTTTATGATTCATGGCAAGTTATATGTTTACTGTATGATTTTCCGGAGAACCAGCGGGCTCATCGTTGGTCGTCCATCCTTCATCGTTTTGGATGCCAAATGCCAGGCATTCGCCGTTGAACAACCCTCTGGGCGGCACTCTGCACTTGATTTCTGTCGTACAAATACAAAAAAACACCAAAACTGTACCCCTTACCAGGTACGGTTCTGGTGTTTTTTTATAGCAGTACGGCTGTCTTACAGCCACAGGCTGGCGATGTAGGTGGCCAGCAGCCCTCCCAGGGACATGAAAACGTTGCCCAGGGACAGGGTTTTCAGCCCGGTCTTCATATCGAATCCCATGCAGTTGGTATAGACCCAGAAAGCGGAGAATATAAATCGGGTCAGGAGCTGAGCCTGACCGCCATTGCGGAACAGCTGGGCATCAGCCGCACCCCCGTACGGGAAGCCTTTCAGACCCTTGCCGCAGAAGGATTGATCACCCTCAGGAAAGACCCTGGGAGCAAACCTGAAAGAGGTTTCTTTTGCTGACGGACCGGTGATCCATTCTCTGGATCATCCCAAAAAGCCAGAAGGAAGTATTGCCATCCTCTACGGCAATCTGGCTCCCAAAGGCGCTGTAGTGAAGAAAGCCGGAGTAAAGCCATCCATGTACCAGTTTACAGGGACTGCCCGGGTATTCAACTATATGGAAGATGCCTGCCGGGCCATCCAGGCAGGGGAGATCCCTGCCGGCACCGTCATCGTCCTGCGTTATGAAGGCCCCAAAGGAGGCCCCGGCATGCGGGAGCAGCACATGGTCACCTCCCTGCTGGTAGGCCGGGGCATGGATGAAAGCTGCGCTCTGATTACCGATGGACGGTTCTCCGGTTCCACTCGCGGTCCCGCCATCGGACACATCTCTCCCGAAGCCGCTGCAGGGGGGCCCATTGCCGCTGTACAGGACGGAGATACCATTACCATAGACATTCCCGGGAGAAAGCTGACCCTGCATCTTACGGTCGAGGAAATCCAAAAACGGTTAACCCAGGTAAAGCTTCTCAAAAAAACGGCAACACCGGCGCTTCAGAAATATGCAGCACTGGTTACCAGTGCCGACCGGGGTGCCATTCTGGAAATTCCCGAATGCCTGAAATAAGCTTCTCAACGACTGACAACATAGAGACCATTTCTACCTTCTTGTCCTGGGTCCTCTCACACCCTGCCCCAATGAACCCGTTCCGGACGGGCTTCCTCCAGGGTCCTGGGCCGCTGTTTCTTGACCTCATGGCCCAGGGCCAGGATGGCTTCCACCTCCACCCCTTCCGGCAGATCCAGCAGCCGTGCCAGATACTGATGGGACGTAAGACACTGACCGTCCGCCCCTTTTTCCCCAGCCGTCATATGACGCACCTGGACCCAGCAGCTACCCAGTCCCAGTTCCGCCGCCTGGAGCATCATGGCCATCATGGCCACTGAAGAGTCTTCCACCCAGGCATGAGATTCCAGTTTCCCCATTACCACAATGGCCGCCGGCGCCTGCTCCAGCATCTGGCCAAAACGGGGTTTGCAGTGGGCCATGGCCTTCAGGATGCCCCGGTCCTCCACCACCAGAAATTCCGTACTGTGCAGGTTCTTGCTGCTGGGAGCCATCAGCCCCGCCTTCACGATTTTCTCCAGATCCTGCCGGCTTACCGGCTGTTCCGTGTACTGCCGCACACTCCGCCGGGCCGCCAAAAGATCAAAAAGTTCCATATGCGTCCCTCCTTTTCCTCTATTATCCAATCCTTTGGCAAAATGAGCAAGGAGGGGCGGATTTTTCTTATCCGAAATCCGCCTGGCAGTATACGCACTTGCCCCCTTTAAACGTCATCTGGGGCACCAGCACCTGATGTCCCGTCATGGTATGGCCGTTGATATCACAATAGGGGACCTCTTTCTTTTTCAGTCGGAACAGCGCCACATCAGCGGTTGTACCTTCTTCCATGGTTCCCAGTTCCGGACGTCCGATCAGTCGGGCCGGGTTTCCAGTGGCACAGTCCAATACCTGTTCCAACGGCATCCCGAAATCCAGGTACTTGGACAAAACCCGGGGCAGGGAATGGAGAGGCTGCAGGAAAAAGCTGGAGGCATTGTTGTCCGAACTGATCACATCCGGGACGAATCCCTGTTCTACGGCCTTCCGAGCCACCTCCAAGTCAAAATTGCTCCGCCCGTTGGAGGCATCAAAGAGTACGCCTCTTTCCCTGGCTTTCCACAGTCCCGGCAGCACCTTCCCCTTTTCGTCCAGACAGGAATGATTTCCCCGGTTCTGGTAAATATGGCAGATCACATCTCCCGACCGCAGCATGGCAGCCACTTCATCCAGGGGCAGAGGACAATCCGTCACATGGACGATGACCCTTGTGCCTGCCTTTTCAGCAATCTCCACAGTCCGCTGCAAAGATTTCCGTGCCATTTCCGGGCCCAGGATTCCCCGGGAAAGCCGCGTTTTAAGGCCCACCAGATTGTCTTCATACCGCTGAAAGAAATCCAGAATCTTTCTTTCATCAAAATACCGGGGATCCAGATTCTCCGGATACTGGTCATTGGACTGTCCGCCGGACGCCACCAGCAGATAGTTCAGGATCCTGACTTCTGCCATGGCCATAATGCTGGCTCTGTACAGTTCATAATTTCCGGTGCCTGCACTCCCGCCGTCCACAGCAGTGGTGATCCCCATGCAGAAAGAGGCGGCATCCCCATTGACACCATTTTCACTGCCCCGGAAACAGTAATGGGTATGATAATCGATCAGACCCGGTGTCACCAGGCATCCAGATGCATCAATGATCTGCCTGTAACCGGCAGAGCCCGCATTTACCGCGGGATAAACGATTTTCCCTTCCACCAGGGCCACATCTTTCCTGATCAGCCGATGGGCTGCCGGATCATAGAGCAGTCCATTCCTGATTAAAAAATCCATATTCAGCACGTCCTTTCAAAAGACCCGGCAGAAAATGTCCTGCCGGGTCTTTTCTTTTATTTTCCGTTTTTTCTGGCCTGGTCGATGGCCTGGAGCAACTGATCCACGATTTCACTGCCCTGATCTTTTCTGACCATGTCATAAACCACTTTGCCCTTGTCCCGCAGCTGGGCAATGACCTGAGGATCCAGAGCGACGATTTCGCATCCCGCATCGATGCAGGTCTGTTTGTATTTCTGGATGCTCTTGTCCGCCCGCCGGTTGCCGTAGGCTGTAGCAGCTGCAGCACATTCATCCACCAGTTTCCGCACATTGTCCGGCAGAGAATTGTACACGTCCTTGTTCATAAAGAAGGTAATGATGTGCCCCACATGGTTGGTTTCCACCACATACTTCTGCACTTCCTGCACATTGTTCCCCACGATGTTCATATAGGGATTTTCTTCCCCGTCAATGGTCCCCTGCTGCAGGCCCATGAACACTTCCGTAAACTGCATGGGAGTTGCCGCAGCTCCCAGAGAATTCCAGTAGGCGATATGATACTTGTTGGTCATCACCCGGATTTTCTGACCCTGGAGATCTTCCAGTTTCGTCACTTTTTTGTTGGTGGTCAGTTCCCGGAAACCGGCGTCCGAATAACCCAGCATCTGGATGCCGCCGGCGTTGCAGTACTGATTCATGACCTTGACAAAAGGCCCATTCAGCACGGCCCGCATCTGTCCTACATTGTCAAACAGGTTGGGCATATCAAAGACCGCATACTGAGGAATGAAGTCCACCAGGTCCGTAGTCATGCCGGTACCGATTTCAATGGAGCCGCTGACCACGGCTTCGGTAAATTCCGTGGTGTTCCCCAGCTGTCCGCCGGGATACAGGTCCACCGTAATCTTTCCGCCGGATTTTTGTTTCAGCAGATGGGCGAATTCTGCGACCATCTGGTAGTTGATGGACGAATCCGCCACGGTCATGGCCGCCCGCCAATGGTATTCTCCCGGAATCTCACTGGGATCCAGCGGCTGGATATTTTTGCCGAATTCGTCAGCATCCGCATCCAGCGCCGTACTGATATTGGAGGCCACCTTGGCCTTTTCTTTGGAAAGTGCGCTGACCAGACCCATGGAAATGCCGGGGATGTTGGTGATCAGCATCAGGGACAGCAGGAATGTAGCCAGGAAAGGAACCGTGGCCCGGGCCAGTTTCAGCATGGGGATCTTGGTCATCCCGGATGCCACAAACAGGTTGATGCCCATGGGCGGAGTCACCATGCCAATGGCCAGGTTGCAGGTCATGATGATCCCGAAATGGATGGGGTCCATGCCCAGTGCTGTAGCTACCGGCACCATAATGGGCGTCAGGATCATGATGTTGGGAATGTTGTCGATGAACATGCCGCAAATCAGCATAATAACGTTCATGATCAGCAGCACCACATACTTGTTGGCGGACATTGCCAGCACCGCCGTACTGATGGTCTGGGGATACCGGAGCAGGGTGATGACCTTGGCAAAAGCCGCTGCTGCCGCAATCACAAAGAGGATGTTCACATAGGTCTTGGCCCCTTCCATGAACACCTTCCCCAGGTCCTGGAACTTCAGGGTCCTGTAGACGAACAGGCAGATGAACAGCCCATAGAACACGCTGATTACTGCTGCTTCCGTAGGACTGCAGATACCGGAATAGATGGTCCCCAGAATGATGACCGGAGTCATCAGGGCAAAGAAGCTTTCCCGGAACAGTTTCCACAGCCCCTGTTCATGGAGTTTCTGATAGCTGGCGTTGAGCTTTTCCTTGTCCTCCCCATGCTTTTTGCAGTAGATCCAGCAGTATCCCATCAGAGAAACCCCGATCAGGACGCCGGGAATGATGCCGGCAATGAACAGCTTGGAAGGCGAACAGTTGGCCGTGGAGGCATACACGATGTAGGAAATGCTGGGCGGAATAATGACCCCCAGCCCCCCGGCCACCGTTACGATGGAGGTAGCAAAGATTTTTTCATACCCCATGGAAACCAGGAAAGGAATGGTCATGGCCCCTACGGCAGAAACCGTCGCCGGAGAAGAACCGGAAATGGCTGCGTAGAACATGCAGGTTGCCACCACCGCACAGGGGAACCCGGCCGTCTTGTTGCCAATGAAATAGCCAAAGAAGTTGAACAGCTTTTTGGAAATCCCGCCCTGGGCCATGATCATCCCGGAAACCATGAACATGGGAACGGCCAGCAGAGTAAAACTGTTGAGCCCGGAAAACATGGCCCGGGCCACGTCACTGATGCCAAAGGTAAAATGGCTGTTCAGCAGATTGGGAGCCGCTGACAGCAGGGCAAACACCCCGCCCACCGGCAGTGCCACAAAAAGGAGGAGACCCAGCAGTGCAAAAAAGAATCCGATATTCATTCTTTTTCCGCCCCCCTTCCCTTTTCCAGATCATTGCCGTTGTCCGCTTCCAGATTCACTTTTCCCTGGAAGACCCGGACCATCAGCTGTGCATACCGGAAGATTCCCAACAGGATTCCAAAAGCCATAATCCGGTAAATATCCGCTACCGGAATGGCCAGAGCCGGACTGGCCTGATGGATCAAATCCGCTTTCTGAATCAGTTCCTGAGTGCCTTTGAACAGATAAGCCAAAAGAAGGATCATCACTCCGTCACAAACAAGTCCCAGGGTTTTCTGCAGACTCTCCGGCATCATAGTGGTAAAGGTATCCACCTTGATGCTCACCCCGTGGCGTACCGCACAGGGCAGGCAGTAAAAAGCCGACAGAGCCAGCAGATAACAGCATATTTCATCCGACCAGGTCAGCGCATGATGAAAACCGTACCGCATGATTACATTGGCAAAGGACAGGCAGCACATCACAGCCAGCATAATGGCCAGGATGAGCAGTTCCAGATTTTTATCAAACCATTTGACCAGTTTCATTTTCTCCTACTCCCCTCTCTGAAGCAAGAATTTTCCGGAAATTTCATACTTTTATCCTATCATCTTGTCTGCTAGCAGTAAACGTGCTAATAATTATAGTGATAAGAAGTAATACTACTAGCAAAGAATGGAAAGGGGCCACATCATGGATATCCAGGTTCTGGAATATATCGTAACCATCGCCGACTGCGGCAGCATCTCCAGGGCTGCTCAGAAACTGTTCATCACCCAGTCCGGACTGAACCAGCAGCTGATCAAACTGGAAAACAGGCTGGGCATCAAAATCTTTGAGCGGGACAATCATCATCTGGAAATCACCCCCGCCGGCCAGCTGATTGTGGACAGCGCCACGGAAATCCTCCGGATCCGCCGGAACACCCTGACCCAGCTCAGTGATCTTCAATCCAGCATCAGCGGCCTGATTTCCCTGGGACTGACCCATGAGCACGGCATCGATGTGTTTACTGCCATTTATCAGCAGTTCCATCAGCGTTACCCCCATATCAACTTTTCCCTGAAAGAAAAAATCGTGGCGGACCAGTACCAGATGCTGGGCCGGGGCTCTCTGGACCTGGGCATTGTCCTGATCAAGAAACTTCCCGCCGAGATCCAGCGCACCCTGATCCGGGAAGATCTGTATCAGGAAGATCTGCTGCTGGGGATTCCTTTGTCCCACCCCCTGGCCTCCCGGGCGGTTCCTCTCAGTGCAGGGAAACCTCTCCGAGTCATTGATCTGCACCTTTTCAAAGATGACCCGTTTGCCCTGATTTTCAAGTCTTCCACCATGCGGCAGGACGTCATTGATCCCTTATTCGAAAAGAGTAGATTCTATCCCCATATCATGCTGGAAACTGCCATGAACAACGCCCTGGCCACCCTGGTCAGCCGTGGCTTCTGCTGTACCATTCTGCCCCATTCCCGGGTCCTGGCCAGCAGTCACCAGGACGAGTGTGCCTGGTTCCGCCTGCTGGAAAATCCCACCTGGTCCGTTTCCGTAGTCCGACGGAAGGATTACCGGCTGGGCGAAGCCACCCGATATCTGCTGGAACTGGCGAAACAGTACGGCCGCTCTATGGAAGAACAGTTTTCCTGTCACAGTCCCGGATACAACCGCTAAAAAAGGCGCTGCCCATTTTCTGCAGCGCCTTTTTCTTATCTCTTTTCCACCGTCTTTGTGGCGATCACATCCGCTCCCAGTCCCAGTACGTTGGGAATCAGCACCGTACCTGCCCTGACCGGCGCCTTTACCTGACATTTCCGGATTTCTTCCATCACTGGAAAGATCTGTTCTTTGGGAATGGCCCCCCGGGTCCGTACGCTGACCAGGGGCAGTTCTCCGCCCTCCACCAGGACGGAACTGGCAATGGTCCGTTTGGGAGCCAGCAGTTCCTGACGGGCATATTCCTCTCCCCGGGAGCACAGGTTCCCCGTTACTTTTTCCAGTACCGGTTTTCCTTCCCGGATTTCATAATCCAGCTGCAGGGTGCACCCATTGGGGCAGACGATGCAGGTCATTTCCTTATTCATCCAGGCTCACCTCGATTTCTCCCTCTGCTGCCATTTCCCTGCAGGGAACCGTCAGTTCAATCATATTGGCCGGCAGCGCATTGACGATTTTCTTTCGGGCCAGTATCCGTTCTCCCTGTTTCACCACCAGCCGGGCATTCCGCTGAGGCTGCCGGACCCGAAGGGACAGCCGGAAATCCCGTTTTCCGCTGACCCGCTGGGGTACCGTATGCCCGATGTTCCGACCGCAGCGCACCGGGATTTCCGCCTCAGGCAGACCGGCTTCCAGGTACTGTCTGATTCCTTCCGCCATCCCTTCCGCTTCCAGGGAAACAAAGTCCACCAAGTCATGGACATGGAGCACGTTCCCCGCAGAAAACAGGCCGGGGACCGTGGTCTGGCAGAACTCGTCCACCAGGGCTCCCTGGGTGTGGGGATCCAGTTCTGCTCCGGCTCCCAGGGTCAGTTCATTTTCCGGGATCAGCCCCACAGAAAGGATCAGGGTATCGCAGGGGATTTCCTTCTCGGTGCCGGCAATGGGCCGCAAATGGCCGTCCACCTGGGCCACCACCACGCTTTCCAGCCGGTCCCGGCCCCGGATATCCGCCACCGTATGGCTGAGATACAAGGGGATATTGTAATCATGGAGACACTGTTCGATGTTCCGGGGCAGCCCGCTGGGGATGGGATTGATTTCATAGACCCCTTTCACATGGGCCCCTTCCAGGGTCAGCCGACGTGCCATGATCAGGCCTATGTCCCCGGACCCCAGGATGACGATTTCCTTCCCGGGCATCCGGTTCTGCAGATTGATGTAGGCCTGGGCCACACCGGCTGTCAGCACCCCTGCCGGCCGGGTCCCCGGAATGGCCAGGGCTCCCCGGGTCCGTTCCCGGCATCCCATGGCCAGTACAATGGCCCTGGCCTGGACCAGCACCATGCCGTCTTCATGGGCCGCATAGACTTTATGATCCGGCGTAATCTGGATCACAGTGGTATCCGTCACAAAGGGGATCTTCCGCTCTTTGACCTCCTGGATGAACCGGTCCGCATATTCCGGACCGCTGAGGGTTTCCCCGAACCGGGTCAGTCCGAATCCGTCATGGATGCACTGTTTCAGGATCCCTCCCAGCTGGTGTTCCCGTTCCAGGATCAGAATGTCTTTGACTCCCAGGTCATACAGCCGCACCGCTGCCGCCAGTCCGGCAGGCCCGCCGCCGATGATGACCACGTCCGCCTGGCGGAAGGACTGCCCTTTCTCCGCTTTTTTCACTGCTTCCATGCTTCATTCCTCCCCCTGTTTTTCAGGCCGCACTTCTCCCGTGAACAGCCATCCGCCTTCCCGCTGGTACCGCAGTTCTTCCGGTGCCATGCCCAGTTCCTGTTCCATCAACTGGGTGATCCGGGTCTGGCAGTAACCGCCCTGGCACCGGCCCATCATGGAACGGGTCCGGTTCTTGATGCCCGTCAGGGTATGGACCCCCAGCGGGTTGTGGATGGCCTGGAGGATCTCTGCCCGGGAAACATTTTCACACCGGCAGAATACCTGGCCGTAATCCGGATTTTCCCGGATGGCTTCTTCCTTTTCTTCCAGGCTCATCTCCGCAAAACGGCGGATCGGTTTTCTCACCGGGTCGAAATCCTGTTTTTGGGCAATGGACCGGCCCTCATTTTCCGATTCTCCCACCAGGATGGCCGCCACTCTCCGTGCCAGGGGAAGTGCTGCCGTGACCCCGGGAGATTCGATGCCCACCAGGCTGACCGTATGGGGAATGGACGGATCCGTCATGATCCGGAAATCCATGGGTTCTTTGGTGACAGGATCACAGTTCCGCCAGCGGATGCCTACAAAGTTCCGGATGAAATACTGCCGTTCCATTTTTTTGAACATTTTCCGGCCATCCTGAAACAGCCGGTCCAGGCTCTGCTGCTGGTTGGCATAATCTTCTGGTCCCTCCGTGGTATACCAGTCCGGCCCCACCAGGATATTCCCGTCCACCGTAGGAGTGGCATGGGTCACGAAACCGCCCCGGTCATTGGGTGCCGGGTACACCGGGGTCTTCAGGAAAGCCCCGGCCTTTTTATCCAGCACGTAATATTCTCCCTTGGTCCCGATCTGAGGGACTTCCGGATACCCCATCAGCTGCCCGATTTTCACCGCATAGGCTCCGGCACTGTTGATCACCCAGCGGCTGCACACCATGCCCCGATTGGTGACAATCTGATATACCTTTCCTTTTTCCGTCCGGCCCAGCACCTGCTGCTGCCGCGGACCATCCAGGCCTTCAATGCCGATCACCCGGGATCCGAACGAAAACCTGGCCCCGTTTTTGCAGGCATTTTCCGCCAGCCCGATGGTATACTGCATAGGGTCCAGGATACCGGAAGCCGGTACATACATGGCAAAATTTCCTCCTGCATTGGGCTCGATCCGGTGCATTTCCTCCGGATCCACCATCCGGATGCCCCGAACCCCGTTGGCTTCCCCATTGGCCTTGAACCGGAGGATGTTCTCCCGGTCATGGTCCGTAAAGCCCACTACCAGCTTGCCGGTCCGTTTAAAGGGGACCCCCAGTTCGGCGGCCACCTGGTCGAATTCCTGGTTTCCTTCCACGGAACATCTGGCCCGGAGAGTCCCCAATTTATAGGTGAACCCGGCATGGAGCATCCCCGTATTCCGGCTGGAATTCCCGGTTGCCACATCCAGTTCCTTTTCCAGCACCAGGATCTTCAGATCGTACCGGGACAGTTCCCGGGCTATGGCACAGCCCACCACACCGGCACCAACAACAACTGCATCATACAATTCCATTTTCCATCTCTCCCATCAGAACAGAATACCCTTGGCAGTCAGGCATACGGCAATCACAAAAATCAGCCACAGCGGACCGCCAATTTTCACATAATCACTGAATTTATACCCGGCCGGCAGGATCTGCATATTCACCGGTGTCCCGATCGGCGTGGCGATGGCCATGTTGGAGGCAATGGCAATCAGGATGATGAACGGTGCCGGACTCAGACCCATGCGCTGGGCCAGAGGGATATAAATAGGGGCCAGCATGGCGGATACCGCCACATTGGACATGAACAGGGTCAGGAAGCTGCCCAGGACGAACATTACGCAAAGGATGACCTGCAGAGAGGCATCCTCCCCGCCAAAGAAGGCCAGGGTCTGTTCCGCAATCAGCTTTCCGGCACCGGTCTTCTCCAATGCCACCCCCAGGGTAGCGATAAACCCCACCGTCAGCAGCACATCCCAGCCTATATTTTTTAACGTGGTCTTGTAATCAATGGTCTTCGTCACAAACAGGATGGACGCTCCAATCAGGGCCACATTGGCAATGTTCAGGTATTTGTTGAACGGGGCAAATCCACACAGGATGAATCCCAGGATGCACAGCAGCAGGGTGAATACGGAAATCACCTGTTTCCGGGTGGATGCCTGAGGCACATTGTCCAGTTCTTCTGAACTCTGGGCAAATACATTGCCGTCATCAAAATGGGGAGAGCCGGGCTTCAGGGTTTTCTTGGTGATGGTATACCCTATGGTAGCGAAATACAGGACCATCAGTGCATCCACCATCCACATGACGGACGTCATATCGAAAACACCCATACCGGTTTCAAACCCGGGTACCTGCATCAGGAAACTGTTGGCCGTATTCTGGGAAGTGGACCCTACCAGGGTGGTGGCCCCGCCCACGATACAGGCAATGCCGGCGGGCATGATCACCATCTTGGACCGGATTTTCCCCTTGGAACCGGCAGCCACCGCCGCAATGATAGGCATCCACATGGCAATGCAGCCCGAATCGCTCATAAATGCGGACATCAGGGTACAAACCACAACCACCATCACGGTAAAAATCCGCTCGCTCTGGAAGATTTTCATCTTGCTCAGGGTAATCCCGATTTTCTGGGCCACCCCGGTCTGGAACAGGGCATCCCCCACAATGGTCATCCCGGCAATCATGTACACCGGAGCTGTCCCAAACCCGCTGTAAATGGCGGACAGCTTCACACTGGGCAGACAGATTCCCATGGCCAGGGCACACAGCACTGAGGTAAGTGCCATGGGAAACACCCGGCCGATGAACAGGATCATGGTTACCACCGCAATGATCAGGCAGACTGTAATTTCACTCATGTTACCGCTCCTTCCCCATTTCGCAAAATCTTTTCCGCTTGCTCCGCCGTTCCGGCAGAGCCATCTGCCTGTTATCATAGAGTATTCTGAATTTTACCGTCAATTCATTTGGAGCATCCGGCGAGGATTTGCCAATCGGGCGGAAAATACGGATACGATTCCGCAGTTTTTCCCTGGAATTTACAAAATGCTCTTTCTGGCGTATGATGGAATTAACTCCATTTTTCAGGAAGGAAGCTCATGATGACACACTGTCTGTATTATGCCTACTGGGGCGATCACAATGTGAATCCCCGTCCCCATCTCCATGACCAGCTGGAAATTTACATCAGCCTGAACAATATTGGTGATTTCTTCCTGCAGGAAAAGAAATATCCGCTGCAAGTGGGCAGTCTCTTCCTGATCCATCCTTTTGAAATCCATCACGGTTTCTGCGGTGCCAATGAAACCACCAACCGCTATGCCATCCGGTTTCCTTTGGGAATCCTGAAACAGCTTTCCACGGCCGATACCGATCTGGAAACCCTGTTCCGGACCGCGCCCCAGTCCATCCAGCTGACCCACCAGGAACTGGCCCAGGTCAGCGGACTGATGGAAGGGTTGCTCCAGCCGGCTCCCAACCGCTTTGCCCAGGATATCCAGCAGAACCTTCTTCTTTTCCAGTTCATCCTCATCCTTGCCCGCATCCTGCACACCAGAGAGCCGGCCCGGCAGCCCGGTTCCGGAGAATACAACGGCCTGGTCCAGCAGATCCTCCAGTACATCCATGGCCACTACCGGGAAGAAATTTCCCTGGAAGAACTGTCCGCCCATCTGTATGTGAGCAAATCACGGCTGTGCAAAGTGTTCCGGGAGCACACCGGCTTCACCATCGGGAACTATCTGACCATGTACCGGCTCCAGACAGCCTGCTCCCTGTTGGAAAAAGGTGAAAAAGTAAAGGAAGTGGGCAAAGCCGTCGGGTTCCGGACCTATACCCACTTTATCCGCACATTCACCAGCAAACTGGGCCAGCCGCCCAAAAAATTCATCCGGGAGCATATGTAAAAGGGGGGCTGTTGCTCACGCAACAGCCCCCCTTTATTCCTCCAGCATCAGCGTTCCGGAAGCATCGAAGGGCACCTTCTGATACGCTCCGGCCAATTCTCCCTTACGGGGATCCAGGCTCTCCGCCAGGGCCCTGGTGGACCAGATATGGCGCAGGTCACCGCTGCTGTTGATGATGCAGAGTTTCAGGTCTCCCGGCGCAATCCGTCCCGCCGCCTTGATACAGGCTTTGAACACCAGCTCATCCGTATCCATGGTGGGCGGAATCCGGGCCGTGAAAGGTTTCATCCCGGTAAGGGCATTCACCACCGTCATCTTTTCATCCACCGCATCCCGCAGCCGCCGGCTGATGAAATCCCCCATACCGATGCCATTGCCATTTCCTTCCGACTTGGCCGTCAGAGACAGGATGCCCAGTTCCGTTACATCCGGACCCACATTGGGCCGGTTGTTGATGGGCCGTCCCACCACCGCCGGATCCATCCCCGTCCCGGAGATTTCCTTGCCCAGTTTCCGGCAGATCAGTACATCCATATGGGCAAAGGGAATCCGGGGCACCATTGTCTTCGCCCGTTCCAGGATTTTTGGTTCCTCCTCCCGGATTTCCTCTTTTTTCAGCACATAGACGTCAGCCAGCTGGTCATACCCGTTTTCTATGGCAGCGATCCCGCCCACCACTTTGGCATGATCCAAGGCAGTCAGTCCCACCCGGGCCATATTGTCATTGAGATAATCCGTCCCCAGACTATGGGTCATGGCCGCCCCCACATGCTTGGCCAGACCGATGGCCAGCATCTTCACCAGACCGCTCTGGTACCGTCCATAAATGGACGTATGGGTTTTCACCCGGTTCAGCAGCAGGATGCCGTCTGCCTCCCAGGCATTTTTGTCCAGATACACGGGCAGATCCAGTTCCGTCCGGGCAATCTCCACCACCTCCATACTGGAAATGATGGGGGCTCCCACACTGTCTTCCGTAATGCCCAGATTCCGCAGCACTTCCACCTGGCCCTCTACCGTAGCTCCCCCATGGCTCCCCATGGCCGGGACGATGAAAGGCACAGCACCCTTTTCCTTCAGATACCGGACCGCAGCCCGCATCAGAGCCACGTAATCCGCAATGCCCCGACTGCCTCCCGTGATGGCGATCCGCTGCCCCGGAAGCACCGGCAGATCCTTCTCCCGCAGTCGTTCCAACAGCATTTCTTCCGGATTCTCCAGCCGGGTCCGGTCAAAGATCGTCCGGATCTTCACCACCTCCGGGATTTCATATCCCTTCAGCATATCTTCCAGTGAACTCATGACAGTTCCTCCTTCCTGCAAAATTCCGATTCCACAGCAGGTCCAGTATACCATGGAAGAATTTTCCGAAAGTACTGTGACCGGGGAAAATCCTGACAAATCGTGCAAAAAAAGCTGTGGAAGCAGCCAGTCCCCAAGGGGTCCCTGCTTCCACAGCTTTTCTATTTCTGCCTCATTCCGTAATCACTGCCACGCATTCCACTTCCACCAGGCCTCCCAGAGGCAGCCTGCCGATCTGGACACAGGATCGGGCGGGGAATCCTTGCTTGAAATAAGACTGATAGATTTCATTGACTTTGCCAAAATCATTCATATCCTGCAGAAAGATCGTTGTCTTGACGATCTGATCATAACAGGAACCGGCCGCTTCCAGAATGGCGCCCAGATTCCGCATGGAACAATGCGCCTGTTCTTCCAAGGAAGCCGGCATTTTCCCTGCCGCCACATCGATGCCCAACTGACCGGAAACGTAGACAGTGTCCCCGGTTTTGATTCCCTGTACATAAGGCCCCACTGCTGCCGGAGCTTCTGGGGTATTGATGATTTCTCTCTTCATCATTTGATCACCTCTTTGCCTTTCTTCCGCAGGACCGTCCCATTCCGTCTGCCGGTATGGTTTCCTTCCGACACTTCCAGTACCCCGTTGACCATGACGTATTCAATGCCTTCCGGATACTGTGCCGGATCTGTGAAGGTCCCTTTGTCGATGACCGTGTCCGGATTGAAAACGGTGATGTCCGCATAATTTCCTTCTGCAATCTGTCCCCGTTCCTTGATATTGAAGGCATCTGCCGGTTTGCCGGTCATTTTGTACACAGCCTGTTCCAGGGTCAGTGCTTTTTCTTCCCGGACGTATTTGCCCAGGACTCTTGGAAATGCACCATAGACCCGGGGATGGGGTTTGCCGCCCAGCAGCCCGTCCGTGCAGACGTTCATTTCCGGACGTTTCATAAAGAGCTTCACATGGTCTTCCGTCCCATAGAAGTCCACCATCCCTACGGCATTTTCTTCGTCCCGGAGCAGATCAAAGGTGGCATCATAAGGGTCCTTTTGCCGCAGCTCACCCAACTGGGTCAGGGAAAGCCCCACCGCATCCTTGTTTTTCTCCGTCTTTACACTGGTGACATAGATATTGTCCAGCCCGGCGAAATCCACAAAATTGTCCCAACCGGGAATCCCGTGCTCAATATCATAGACCATCTTTTTTCGCAGTTCCGGATCATTCAGCCGTTCGATCACCTTGTTGGTGCCGCCGTCATGGACCCAGGGCGGCAGGATGACCCCCAGCATGGTACTGCCGGCCACATAGGGATACTGGTCATAGGAAACATCGATGCCTTCTTTTTCGGCTTCTTCCAGCAGCTGCACCATCCCGTCGATTTTATCCCAGTTTTTCCGGCCGCAGACCTTGAAATGGGAATAATGGATCTTGACCCCAGATTCTTTGCCGATCCGGATCACTTCTTTCATGGAATCCAGGATGGTATCCGCTTCACTGCGCTGGTGGATAACGAACCGGCCGTCATATTCAGCAACCACTTTGCACATTTCCACCACTTCTTTGGTCTCTCCGTATGCACAGGGCATGTAGATCAGACCGGTGGACAGCCCAATGGCTCCGTTTTCCATTTCCCGGCGGACGATTTCCTTCATTTTTTCCAGTTCCACTTCGGTAGGCTGCCGGTTGTCCAGTCCCATGGCTTCCATCCGCACATTCCCATGAGGAACCAGGTAGCATTCGTTGGGACCGGGCTTCACCCCTTCGATCATTTTCAGATAACCAGCAGTGTCTTTGTAGTGATAATCCACCTGGTCACTGTCCCCGTCCAGACCGGCCAGATTTTTCCGCCAGGGGCTGATGTACTGTTCCGGCAACGGCGCCATGGAGATACCGTCCTGCCCCAGGATTTCCGTGGTGATGCCCTGCATGACCTTGGGCTTCACTTCCGGATCCACCAGGATCTGCAGGTCACTGTGGCTGTGGGTGTCGATGAAGCCCGGTGCCACCGCCAGCCCTGCCGCATCAATGACTTCCATGGAAGGATCCGGAGTGACTTTCCCGATTTTTACGATCCGGTCTCCTTCAACCAGGACATCTGCCTGATAGGGCTTGGCCCCGGTTCCATCCACTACCATTCCATTCTGAAATAAAATCTTTGCCATGGATCTTCCTCCTCTTTCATTCCTGATCCAGCTGAATTTCCGGAGCTGCCGGTACACCATTGGCTCTCTGGAAATGCGATACCACAAAAATCACGATGAATGCCACCAGTCCGCCAGGGACCACGGCGCTGAGCCCATAGGGAGAATGGAGCCCATAGATCCAGTAAGCGGCTACAGCCGTCCCGGAGAGAATGGACCAGAAACCTGCACTCTGGGTCACATTCTTACAGAAAAGTCCGCAAATAAAAGCGGCAAAAGGCCCGGCACTGCGCAGTGCGAAACAGCTCATCATCACGGCGATGATATTGGAAGAGGTCAGTGCCACTCCCAATCCGACCAGGCCCACAATGGTCATCACCACTTTGGACACCCAGATTTCTTTCTTGTCATCATGGACGCCATGCATGATGTACGGGCGGTACACATCATTGGTGAACATGGTTGCCGTCCCGATCATATTCCCAGAAGCCGAGCTGATGGTTGCCGCCACTACGGCAGCCAGGATGATCCCCGCCACAACCGCCGGAGCAAAGCGCATGGTGGCATCCGCCAGGGCATTTTTCTGGGGCCCGGCCGCATACCCGTCGATACAGGTGTAGGCCATCAGCCCGATAATGGCCGGAACGATGGCATAAACAGCGGACAGCATCCCCGTGATTACGGATCCCACTTTGGCCGTACGCCCGTCTTTTGCCGAACAGTAGGTCTGTACGATTTCCTGCCCTGTGGGAAAAGTCATGCAGTACATGGCGATATACCCTATGATGGTGGGCAGTCCGATTTTCGTCATGCTCAGGAGATCCATATTCTGTCCCTGAGACCCCTTAATGGCAGCAGCTTTGGCAAACAGTGCGCTGAATCCGCCCACTTCCGGATTTTCCGCCATGACGAACATGGCAATGGCCATCCCGATGGTGATGAACAGCACATGCATCATGTTGGCCGCCGCCACAGACGCAAACCCTCCGATCATCGTATAAACGATGACCACGCCAGTAGTGACAATGGCTGCGGTCTGGAAGCTCAGCCCGGTGATTACATTGATGATGGAAGCCGTTGCGATGATCTGTGCCCCGGTAGCCATAAACAAGGCCGTAATGGAAGTAAAAGCGGTCACAATATGGGAAGGTTTCCCATACCGGGTCCCGATGATCTGCGGAACCGTGGAAGCAGCCGCACGCCGGAAGTAAGGGGCAATGAACGACACAAGGATGAAACCGATCCCCCCGGCGATTACATACCAGCTGGCAGACAGACCATACTGATACACATTGGTCGCAATACCAGTGGTACTGGCCCCGCCGGTATTGGCCGCAAACAAGGTTCCTGCCAGAGCCAGGGGACCAAGGGATTTCCCGGCCATCAGGAAGTCTTCATTGCTTTGAGAAGCTTTTTGTTTGGCTTTCCGTTTGGAAACCACCAGGCCAATTACAATGGTCATTGCCATATAGAGGAGAATGATCATCAGGGCCGTTATCTGCTTAGAACTCATTTTTCCATCTCCTTCCAAAACGACAGCCTGCGGAATCCTGGCAACCATCCGCTCTGCAGCATCCGCAGGCTGGACTCTCTCTTATTTCATCAGAGCTTTCATCACTCCGTAATAGCAGTCCGTCACTTTGATCAGCTGATCCACTTCCACGTATTCGTTGACTGTATGGGCCAGATTTTCCTGGGACGGTCCCAGGCCAAAGGTCTTGATGCCTGCCTCTCCAGCATAATGGCTGCCGTTGGTGCAGAAATTGTACTGGGTCACTTCCGGAGCATACCCCCGTTCTTCCAGTTCCTGTTTCACGGCCTGGACAAAATCAGCATCCTTGGCATACAGCCAGCCCGGGAAGAACCGTTCTCCTTCGATTTCCGCACCGGTGTAGCATTTTTCTTTCCCCACCGCATAGGAAACCTTCACTTTCAGTTCAGGATCTTCCGCCATCAGTTTTTCCAGCAGTTCCTGGATGGGTTTCAGCACACTTTCCTTGGTTTCCCCCACCAGCAGCCGGCGGTCATAGGAGGCCTTGCAGTATTCCGGAACCACGGAAGCACCGGGATACGGTTCAGATTTGATATCCACCAGCTCCAGGATTCCTTTGCCCAGGACAGGATGTTCCGGCGGCACCAGGGTACGGATGGCCTGGATTACCCCGGCCATTTTATAAACGGCGTTGATGCCTTTTTCCGGATTGGCACTGTGGCAGGGTTTCCCAAAAGTTTCCACCACAATTTCCGCACGGCCCCGCTGTCCCACTTTCAGATTGCACCGGGAGGCTTCCCCGATGACCACGATATCCGGCTTCACATAGTCACTGATGGAACGGGAAGCCACTCCTTCAAAACATTCTTCGTGGACCACCCCGTCCACATAGATTTCTCCGGCAAAACCCCGGTTGGTGTCTTTGGCAAAGGCAATGGCGGCTGCCGTATACCCGGCAATGGCTCCCTTCATGTCCGTGGTTCCCCGGCCATAGATCTTTCCCTCATGGATTTCCGCTCCAAAAGGAGGATGGATCCACTCTTTTTCATTGGTCACCGGCACCGTATCCATATGACCATCGAACAGCAGCTTTTTGCCCGGACGTTTGCCCTTGATGCAGGCAATGAAATTCCCGTATTTGTCCACATGGATGGAATCAAATCCATTGGCTCTGCAGACTTCCTCCAGCACTTTGGCAGGCCCGTCTTCATGGCCGGAATAACTCTTCTGCTGTACCAGTTTCTGACATAAAGCGATGGCCTGTTCCTGGGTTTCTTTATTGATCATTTTGCATTCCTCCTGTAACTGTATACTGTTATTTTCTGGGATACGTTCCATCCCAAACGATGTGCCGATAATTTTCCTGATCCGTTGCTCCTTCCGTGCTGAAGAACAGGATGCGGGAATCCTGATCCAGCTGAAGCTGTTCCTTCAGAGAATGGAGTTCCGGATTCCGCAGGATTTCACTGACCGCCCCAAAGGCAGCGGCTCCGCTTTCCCCGGAAATCACCCGGGGATCCCCGCCTGCCGGATTGCCCAGGATCCGCATTCCCTGGGCGGCAGCATAATCCGGGCAGGAGAGAAAGAAATCTGCATAATCCTTCAGGACCTGCCAGCCGATGCTGCAGGGTTCCCCGCAGGCCAGTCCGGCCATGATTGTCCGCATGGATCCGGTGACCGGATGGAGTTTTCCGTCATGAGCCCGGGCGGTCCGGAAAAGACAATCGGCCGCATTGGGTTCCACAATGGCAATGATGGGTTTTTCCGATCCATACAGAGAGGAAAACAGTCCGGTAATAGCGCCTGCCATGGATCCGACCCCTGCCTGGAGAAAGATATGGGTGGGCTTTTCCGGCAGCTGCTCATAGGCTTCCAGTCCCATGGTCCCGTACCCCTGCATAATCCAGCGGGGGATGGATTCATACCCTTCCCATGCCGTATCCTGGACCATGACCCAGCCCTTTTCCTCGGCCTGCCGGTTGGCCAGGCGGACTGCATCATCGTAATTCAGATCTGTAATGGAAGCCTCTGCCCCTTCAGCCCGGATATTCTCCAAGCGTTCCCGGGCGCTCCCTTCCGGCATATAGACCACCGACTTCTGCCGGAGCTGCCGTGCCGTCCAGGCTACCCCCCGGCCATGGTTTCCGTCCGTAGCCGTCACAAAGGTAATGTCTCCCAGTGCTTTGCGGGAAGCTTCCGCAGTCAGGAACCTGTAATCCACTTCCTCCATGGGTTTTCCCAGCCGGTCTGCCAGATAATGGCCCATGGCATAGCTTCCGCCCAGAACCTTGAACGCATTCAGCCCGAACCGGTAGGATTCATCTTTTACATAAATATTTCCTACCCCCAGTTCCCTGGCGGTTTCCTGAAGACAGGCCAGAGGCGTTTCCTGATAGACAGGAAAACTCTGATGGTAAGCTTTGACCTTTTCTTCCACCGGCTTGCTGAGAAAGGTCAGATCTGTTTTCTGTGTTCCATGGTCCAAAGCGACCATGGCAAATTTCTGTTCCATATGACGACCCCTTTCTGTTGATTCGCCTTTATATATTGCAAATACCGTGCCAACTTTTTTTCGTTTTTTCTCTACACAGAAAAAGCACAGATAAATTCCGGGATCTCCCCCGTTTTTATCTGTGCCAGATGCAATTTTCACCCCGCCTGTCACTCTGCAGGGGTTTTATTTTTATCATTTTGATAAGTATTTCTTCTCATTTTGAGAAAATTTCTCATTATAAGAATTTCTATTTTACAGTCCGTACTGCTGGATCTTCCGGTACAGGGTTGCCATCCCGATACCCAGTTTCCTGGCCGCCATGGCTTTCCCGGCCGTATGGTTCCCGCATTGGAGAAGGGCCTGCCGGATGGCATTCTTTTCCAATTCCCGCAGAGAAAGGATCTGTCCCGCCCCGGTTTGTTTTCCAGGACCATTTTCTGTCGGCGCCGCTGCTTCCCGGCTCCCGGTACGGATATCTTCCGGCAGCATGGAGACATCCAGCGTCCCATCCTCGCCCATGAGATTCACCATGTATTCCACCGCATTTTCCAGTTCCCGGACATTCCCCGGCCACCGGTACCCCTTCAGGGCATCCATGACCTCTTCCGTGAGACGAGGTGCCTTTTTCCCGAATTTCCGGGCAAACCGCTGACTGTAGAAAAGGGTCAGATCTTCGATATCTTCCAACCGTTCCCGCAGAGGAGCCACCCGCAAAGGGATCACATCCAGACGATAGTACAGGTCTTCCCGGAACCGCTTCTCCCGGACCATTTTCTTCAGATCCTTGTTGGTGGCCGCAATGACCCGCACATCGATATCCATCAGCTGATTGGATCCGATCCGTACAATCTTCCGTTCCTGGAGCACCCGCAGCAGTTTGGACTGGAGATACAGGGGCATGTCCCCGATTTCATCCAGGAAGATGACCCCTTCATTGGTCAGTTCGAATTTTCCCATCCGTCCATTGGGATCCGCTCCGGTAAAGGCCCCCTTCACATAGCCGAACAATTCACTTTCCATAATGGATTCCGGGATGGCCGCACAGTTCAGGGCAATGAACCGCTTGTCCCGCCGGTCGCTTTCCCGCCAGATGGACGTGGCCACCATTTCCTTCCCGGTACCGCTTTCGCCGGTGATCAGCACCGTAGAGGTACTGCGGGCCACCTTGCTGATTTCTTCCTTCAGTTTCAGGGTAGCCGGACTGGAGCCCAGAATGCTGGTTTTGTCCACCGCCGGCAGTGCTGCTGTTTCAAAATACCGCTCTTTGATTTCCCTGCTGCGGTAAAAAATCAGGACGCTCTGGTAATCCCGGGTTGGCTGCGGCACCGGCAGATAGGTCCCCATGAGCCGGTACTGCCGTCCCAGGGCCGTCAGGCTGTATTCCGTATATTTGGCCAGATTATCCCCGGTGGCTTCCAGAAAAATCCGCTCGCCGGCCAGGTTGGGCGTTTCCAGTTGTTCCATGGCAGCCCGGTTGCAATCCGTCACCCGAAAATCCTTCCCCAGGATCAGGATTCCCTGCTGGATATGCTCCAGGGTGGCATTCAGGGTGCTCAGCAGTGCTTCCCGCTGAAGAGCCCGTTCCCGCTCCATGGCTTTGACGGAAATGAAGTCGGCAATCTGTTCGATCAGTTCCAGGAACAGCGTTTCATTTTCCAGGATATGCAGTTTCTGTTCCCGGCTGCTTCCCACCAGGCCGATGACCCCGATGGGATGGCCTTCCGCCAGGATCGGCATGGCCAGTTCGATTTCTTCCGGACAGTTGAGAAAATTGGGACAGCCCTGGCAGACCAGTTCTTCCCCGGGCTGGTAAATGACCCTGCGTTTCCCGGTTTCCAGTACCTTCCGGTACACATGGCCTTCCTGGGCCATACTGGCATCCACCCCTGCCGCGAACATGCCGGTCCCGGCGACCCGGTACAGGTTGTCGTCCACCACTTCCACATCCACCCCGGCGATTTTCGAAATGATCCCCGCGTAAGAAGCCACCGTCCGCTGGATGTTCCGGAGCCTGGACCGGATTTCGTCCCCTGCTTTTTCCATAGAGAATACGCTCCCTTCTCTTTCGCTGCCCTTATTCTACTGTTTTTTCTCAAAAAGAGAAAGGGTGCTGCTGCACCGCCCCCCGCTTTGTAAAATTTGCGTAATGTTTTTGTGAAATATATGTAAATCTCTTTCTCTTTTTCGTGTATAATAATTTTTATACACAAAAACTTTAGGAGGAGACTCATCATGTGGAAAAAATACCAAAGTATACCGTTGATCTACAAAATGGTAACAGGCATGGTGCTGGGCATCCTGGCCGGCTGGTCCATGGGACCTGATGCCGTCTGGTTCCAGCCGCTGGGGAAATTTTTCCTCACCTGTCTCAAATGCATCGCCATGCCGCTGGTCATCGTAAACCTGATCGCCGGCATTTCCAATCTGGACAGTCCGGAATCTTTCGGTCGTATCGGCGGACGGATCATCTTCTATTACATTGCCACCAGTGCCGTGGCCATGGTGGTGGGTATGGTCATTTCCCTGATCATCCAGCCCGGCGTCAACCTGCCTCTGGAAGGGACCTACAAAGGGGTCGTGGGTGAACTGCCCACCATCAGTTCCACTCTGCTGGCCCTGATTCCCGGCAACGTGTTCAAAGCCATGATGGAAGGCCGGTTCGACCAGATTGTCTTCGTCAGTGCCGTCACCGGCATCGCTCTCCTTCTGCTGCCGGAAGCTCCCCGGAAACGGCTGGCCACTTTCTTCCAGGATATGTCCGACCTGATGGGAAAGGTGGTATCCATTGTGATGATCCTGGCCCCCTATGGGATTTTTGCCCTCATTGCCGTTTCCGTCGGCAAATACGGCAGCAAGATCTTCGGCACCCTGGCCAAATACATCGGCAGTGTGTACCTGGGGATCTTTGCCATGTGTTGTCTGTATGCCACCCTGGTATTCCTGTTCACCCGGATTACACCCCGGGAATTCTTCCGGAAAGCCAGCCGGATCATGGTCACCGCTTTCAGCACCTGTTCCAGCACCAGTTCCATCCCCATCAACATGGCCTGTGCGGAAAGCCTGGGCGCCCCTAAAAAAGTGTACTCCTTCACCATTCCTCTGGGTGCACAGATCAATAAGGACGGAACCTGCGTCTGCCTGACCACGGTATTTATTATGACGGCCCAGGCCATTGGTGCTCCGCTGGATCTGGGACTGATGCTGAAAGTGCTGATCCTGGGCCTGATCCTCACCACCGGCAGCGGCGCCGTGCCCAGCGGTATGCTGGTCATCCTGGCCATCCTGTTGGAAAGCCTGGGATTCCCGTTGGAAATCGTGGGTCTTGTAGCCGGTGTCCACGCTTTCAACGATATGGGCATGACCATGATCAACTGCCTGGGAGACCTGGCCGGAACGGTGATCGTAGGGAATGCGGAAAAGAAACGGATAAGTGCCTGAGAAAATGAACGGCCACAAAACAACACCATCCTGTTTGCCAATCAGGCAGACAGGATGGTGTTGTTTTGTCTGTATTATTTTGTAGAAGCCTTGATCAAAGCCTTAAAGAAGCCCATGCAGATTTCTGTATCACAGAATTTCTCTTTGTCCATGATGAATATAAAGAAGATCTTGCATACTTTTCCTACCATTTCCCTTACAATTTTCACTCACTTCACCATATGTTATACTTTATTCAGAATCTTCAATTTTATCTTCAGGAGGTCAAGCCATGCCATTTATTACAACCAACGACAATGTTTCCATTTACTACGAAATCCATGGGGAAGGAAAACCCTTATTCATGCTGCCCGGATGGACCTGTTCCACCAAATTCTGGAAATACAATGTGGACGAACTTGCCCGTCATTTCCAGGTTGTCCTGATGGATATGCGGGGCCATGGGGAATCAGAAAAAGTACTCCACAGCCACCGCATTTCCCGATATGCCATGGATGTAAAGAATCTGCTGGATGCCCTGGACCTGAAAGATGTGACAGTACTGGGTTGGTCCATGGGCGCCTCCATCCTCTGGAGTTATATCGAATTATTTGGAAACTACCGGATCGACAGCCTCATCTGCGTAGATCAGTCCCCAGCCCAATATGTGAAATCCGATTGGCCCTGGGGACAGAAAGCCTGTTTTGATGTGGAAACCTTCATGAAAACCTGTTTTGCGGCCAAAAGCGATCCACGGGGCGCCGCCGAAGGACTTGTCAGTGCCTGTCTGAAACACGCACCATCAGCAGAAGACCGCAATATGCTGGTGGATGAAATCTGCAAATGCCCTCCCTATGTGCGGATTGAAATCATGCGGGACCACACCAACCTGGACTGGCGGGATTTCCTGCCGCATATCAACATCCCCACCCTGGTCTGCTGCGCCCGGGAAAGCAAGGTCTTCGATGTACACGGAAGTGCCTGGGTCGGGGAACACATCCCCGGTGCCCAAACCGTAATCTTTGAGGACTGCAGCCATATGCTGTTCTGGGAAAAACCGGAACAGTTCAATCAGTGTGTTACAAAATTCATTGAGAATATAAAAAATGGTAAATTGCAAGTTGAATTTGAACAACTATAATCAAGAAACACACTCAATAGCATAAACTTCATCGAGGAATGCATCAAATAGCTCTGACGGCGTATGGTAGCCTAAAACACGACGTGGGCGCTGGTTCAGCGTATCTGCCATGTTCAGGATATCTTCATTAGAGAACCGCTCCATGGACATGCCCTTTGGGTTAAAATCCCTCAGCAAGCCATTGTGGCGTTCGTTTTGAGCCCGCTCCCATGAGCTGTACGAATGTGTAAAGTACATCTTGGTGCCGAGACTCTCGAACTGTGACAAGTTCTCAAACTCAGGACCGGTTATCGTCTTAAAAATCTGGCTGAAGCGCTTTTCCTGACTGCACTTTGCCATACACTGAGGGGCACGGCCGTGCTTGCTTTTTCGATCCGGCGTCCACACCGAAGTTCATAGAAAACAGTCGTGTGAGCACATCCTATCGCGGCAGCGATACTGCGAAGGGAGAGCCCCTGGCGATGCAGAGCCTGAATCATGCCACGTTTCTCCAAAGAAAGATGGCGGCCGGGTGTATGTACGTCCTCACTTGTGTTAGAATGGATGTGATTCATAGTGATTGCCCCTTTATTGATGATTTCTCGCAAAACCATTTTAACATGAAGCTTCACTATGGATTTTTATTTTTAGATTACCTGTTCAAATTCATTTTACAACCGACAAAAAAAATGTTGTCTAGAAGTCAAAAATAACTTCTAGACAACATTTTTATGGATTTTTGGAATAACTTATACCAGCTGTCTTCTGGCCCTTTCTTCTTCTTTGCCAGGGTCTTCTTCCGGATACCACATGACTTTCACCAGATTGACCCGGCATTCTTCTCCTTCGGCGAAGGTGATCCGATGAGGAGTCTGAACTTTTAGGAGCTGATCTCCCATACGGACCAGATACTGGGTGGAATCAGTGAGGAAAATCCGGCTTTCGATCTTTCCCCTGAAGCCTTTTGTCCGATTCAGGTCTATTTCATTGGGTCGGGTAGCAATGACCATCTCCCGGTCCACATTCTCCGGGATGGGCAAATCCAGGGTCTGTTCCGAATCCCCCCGTACATATACTTTATCGTCCTTTAAATAAACGTGTAAAAATGTGGATTGTCCCAGGAAACTATGGACAAACCGGTTGCACGGCCGATTATACAGATTCTCCGGAGTATCGATCTGGACGATATTCCCCATGTCGCAGACCATCATCCGGTCGGAAATGGCCATGGCTTCGCTCTGGTCATGGGTCACGAAAATAATGGTGAACCCGAATTTCTGCTGGAGGTTCTTGATTTCAAAACGCATGCTTTCCCGGAGTTTGGGATCCAGGTTGGACAAAGGTTCATCCAGCAGCATGACCTTGGGATTGGTAACGATGGCCCGGGCCAGGGCAATCCGCTGCTGCTGTCCTCCGGAAAGATCACTGGGATAGACTTCTTCCATCCCATCCAGACTAGTGTGATGCAGGGCCTCTTTCACCCGCTGCACGATCTCCGCCTTGGGCAGTTTTCGGATCTGCAGGGGAAAAGCCACATTTTCAAAGATATTCATATGTGGCCAGACAGCGAAGGCCTGGAACACCATTCCCAAGCCCCGTTCCTCGGGAGGCACATAGATATTTTTATCTTTTACCGAAACAGGACGGCCGCACAGTTCGATTTCACCTTCCGACAGGTCTTCAAATCCGGCAATCATCCGCAGCGTGGTGCTTTTACCGCAGCCTGAAGGCCCCAGGAAGGAAAAGCACTCCCCTTCCCGGACCGTCAGATTGAAATCATTGACAGCGGTTATTGTGCCCAGTTTTTTGGTGGTAAAACGTTTGGTCACGTGCCGCAGCACAATCTGGTCAGTCACGTTTTACACCCCCTTCTTATCTTTGGTAATCTGCGTAACGATGAAATTGCAGATAATGATGATGCAGATGGCTACAGCAGCCAATGCCGATGCCTGAGGAATCTGCCCGCTATCCCGCAGGGCGAAGATCTGTACCCCCAGGGTCCGGGTATAGGGCCCATACAGTAAGATGGAAGTGGTCAGTTCCCGCATGGAAGGCAGGAAAATCAGGAAGAACCCGGCCACCATAGCCGGACGGATCAACGGCAGGGTAATGTCTTTCAAAGATTCCGTATGAGAGGCCCCGCAGGCACGGGCCGCTTCTTCCAGAGATGGATGGACCTGCTGCAGGGAAGCAGAGGCACTCTTCATAGAAAAACTCAGATACCGGGCCATATATGCCACCAAAATGATCCAAATGGTGTTATACAGGCTGATGCCCAACTGCCCGGACCAGGAGAGGATGACCCCAATGGCCAGCACGGTCCCGGGGATGGAATAGGGCAGTACGGACAGCATTTCCAGGATTTCCTTTCCTTTGGGTTTGATCTTGATGACCACATAAGCAATCATCACACCCAGGAACATACAGAGAATCCCGGCACTGATGGACAGGAACAGGGAGTTCTGGATGGCATCCATGGTCTGCTTGCTGGTAATGATATTGTGGAAATTATCCAGGGTGAAATTCGCTGGAATCAGCGGCAGTCCATAAGCTTTTACCAAGCCTTCCAGGAAAATCATGATAAGAGGAACCAGCACGATGAGTACCAATGTCAGCACAGCCAACAGCAGAAGAGGATATTTTGCTCCCCGGAGCTTGATCAGAGTGGGCCGCATGCTCTTACCCTTGATGATATCGTAAGACCCGCTGGAAAGGACCACTTTCTGCAGGATCAGAGCCATAGTGACCACAAAGACCAGAAGGATGGAAAGGGCCGCCCCCTGCCGAATCCCCTCAAAACTGCCTCCTGCCCGATCAATATAAGCATAGATTACTGTAGGCAGGGTGTAAATCTGTTTGGAAAATCCCAGAATAGCTGGCACCCCAAAATGGGCGAGAGAAGAAATCAGGATCAGCAGGGCACCTGCGGAAATAGCCGGAGTCACCAGAGGGATGGTAATCTTCCGGATGACCGTTCCTTGGCTGGCTCCGGCGATCCGAGCACTTTCTTCCAGAGTAGGGTCCATCCGTTCCAGAGCACTGACCACCTGCATGAACACAAAGGGGAAATAATACGATACCTCAACGAAAATGATGCCACCCAGCGAATTGATGTTAAATGGCGGCGTTGTCAGATGGAAGGTATTCATCAGCCAGGTGTTCACATAGCCGCCTCGTCCTGAAAGGAGCATATCCCAGGCCATGGCCCCAAAAAAAGGTGGGAACATATAGGGAATCATAAACAGGGCCCGCATCAGGTTCTTGCAGGGGATATCGCTGCGTCCCAGCAGCCAGGCATAGAAGAGTCCGATGATCGTTCCCACCACTGTCACACTGAGACCGATGATGACCGTATGGGTCATGGCACTGATATTGTCCTGGCTGAAAACAACAGTCTTGAACATCTCGATATCCAGACGGCCTTCGTAAAAGAAGGCATTGTAGACAATCATGAAAATAGGGATAAAGACGATGACAAACAGCAGCACAAAGCTGACCAGAGTCATGGCCTTGTCCAAGCTGAAAGTTTTTCCATCCAGGGCCGCCAGATCAGACGTGCCCTGACGAGTTCTACGCAGATTCATCATGATCCTCCTTTCTGGCTTCATAATACCGGGGTTGAAGGAAACGCAGGCCCACTTCCTGGCCTTCCTCTGCCTTATTGTTCTGCATCACATCCAGTGCATTGACCTGCATCCGGATTTCCCGATTTCCCAGCTGGATGAAATATACGTACTCACTGCCCAGGAACACGCTTCGGGTAACTTTTCCACGGACAGGGGAACTGTCATCAAAAATCATATCATTGAGACGCACTCCCATTTCCATGGGTCTTCCACTTGCAAAGATTTCCTGGGGGCATTCATCATAGAGGAACTTTTCTCCGGCTACCAGATAGGTATGTCCATTTTCCCGTACCAGGGGGAAGAAGTTCGAGACTCCGATAAATTCAAAGACAAACCGATTAGCCGGTCTCAAGATGATGTCCTCATCCTCGCCGATCTGGCACAGATTCCCATCCCGGTCCATAATGGCCATCCGGTCGCAAAGCTGAAGAGCCGCTTCCTGGTCATGGGTAATATAGAGGATGGTGGTCCCGATATCGTGCTGAATCAGACGGATTTCCGTCAGCATTTCTTCCCGCAGCTTGGCATCCAGGTTGGTAATGGGTTCATCCATGACGATGACTTCATCACTGCTCACCAGGGCACGGGCAATGGCCACCCGCTGCTGCTGCCCACCGGAAAGCTGGCTGGGCAAATGTTCCTCATACCCCAGCATCCGCACCTGCTCCAGGGCATGGTGGGCTCTTTCTTTCATTTCTTGCTTGGGTATTCTCATTTTCTTCATGGGATACAGTACGTTTTCCAGCACGGTCATATGGGGCCACACCGCATAATCCTGGAACACCACCCCGATATGACGGTGTTCCGGAGAGACGTCGATGCCTTTTTCCGCATCGAACAGGCAGCGGTCTCCTACATAAATGGATCCTGTCTCCGGTTTGATGAATCCCAACAGACAGCGGACCAAAGTTGTCTTCCCGCAGCCAGAAGGGCCGACCAGACACATGATCTGGCTTTCTTCCACTGTTAGAGAAAGATCCTTGAAAATACATTTTTTCCCATAGTGGAAGGTAATATGATTGAACCGAACATCGGCCATACTTTCACCTCCTGAAAAAACGGACGGCAGCCTGTCCTGCCGTCCGTTCCGACGTTATTTTTTCTTGAAGATGGCATCGAATTGATCCAGCACGTTCTTGGCATTGGCTGCCAGTTTCTCCAGGTCCACCTTCATGGCATTCTTGGCGATTTCCTCAATGGTCACACCCTTCTGTTTCACATCTTTGCGGACAGAAAGCATATTGTTTTGTACCAGGACTTCCTGTCCTTCTTTGGAAAGGATGAAGTCATAAAGTTTCTTGGCATTGGCTTCGTTTTTGGCTCCCTTTACCAGAGCGATGGGACTGTAAATGGAGATGATGTCCTGTTTCGGATAGACAAATTCGATGGTGGACCCTTTGCTCTTCAGGTTTTCCGTGACATAATCCAGGCACATCCCTACTTTATAGGCACCGGCTGCAATCTGGTTGTGGGTTGCAGTAGTCCCGGACTGGAGTTCCGTGCCGTTTTCCTTCAGTTTTTCAAAATAGGCCTTTCCGTACTTGGAATTGGAAATCAGGGCCCCTACGGCGTATTTGGTGGTTCCCGCCGTACCGGGATCCGTCATGACAATCTGGCCTTTCCATTTGGGATCCAAAAGATCATCCCAGGTCTTGGGCGCTTCTTCTTTGGAAACCTTCTGAGGATTGTAGGCAATCCCCATATTCATCATCCGGGCACCGGTATAATAGCCTTCCTTATCAATAAATACCGGATCGATGGCCTTGGCTTCCGGAGAACTGTATTTCTGAAGGATGCCCATTTTCTTAAAACCGATGTAGTCGGCCGGATCCCCTACCCAGATTACATCTGCCGCTACCTGGCCGGATTTCGCTTCCGTGGCGATTTTCGTAATAACTTTCCCGGTTCCGGCGAAGTAGTAATCCAGTTTGATGTCCGGGTATTTCTTTTCAAACGCTTTCTTCACAGCATTCAACTGGTCTTCCTGCATAGAGGAATACAGCATCACCGTATTCCCTGCGGATTTCTTGTCCTGTTTGGAACCGGGAATCGCCCCGCCCCCACCGCAGGCACTGATTCCTGCTGCCAGCACGCACAGCATCCCTACAGACAGCCACTTCTTCAGATTCATGGTAATTCAGCCTCCCTTATTGGAATCTCTTTGCCGGGCAAAGTACTTTATGTGCTAATTTTACCATATTTTTACTGAATATTTACATGTTTTTTACAATTCAAATAAAATCATCCAATAGTGTATAGTATTTAACAACCACAAAACTACATTTCTCACTTCTCAAAAAGCCACCCTCCAACAGTCCTTTTGCATAATAACTTAAGCATAAAAAAGGCTGTGCATGAATCCCGGAGATTCTCTGTCCGTATCCTTGCACAGCCTTTTTTATTCCTTTACTTTTTCTTCATCCGGAAGCAGAAGGTGCAGTGATGATCTTTGTACATGATATGGTCATGTACACATTCCAGGTCTTCATTGTACCCTTTGCAGATGGCGGGGTCGATATTTTCGCAGTAAATGCGGCCGTATTTTTCTTCCCCCGCATCCATCCAGGTCTTGGCGAATACACAGCGGTCAAAATCCTGGTTGATTTCGTCTTTGCCATATTCTGTGTCATACCCGAACAGTTCACTGCGTTCCATGTCATAGTTGGGCAGATAGGCATCCAGATCATTTTTCTGGCCCCGTTGAGCAGCCCGGCGGGCAATATCTTTACCCCGGGCTATTCCCCAGTCGATAACGCTTTGTTTCAGGATTTCCAGGCCTTTTTCCCCAAATTCTTTTTCCAGATTCTTTGCCAGGATGGAAAAAAAACGGGCAAACAGAACGAACATGGAAACCGGTTCATCCATTTTTTGCGGTTTCAAGTTTTACACTCCCCTTTTTTATGTCCCAGGGTCTGCTGCAGATACAGCAGGACCCTCAACCAGAACAATCGTATTTATTTGCTTTCTTTGATATGCTGAGCCAGGCCGTTCAGATAGTACAGGAATGCCCAGTTAACCACATGGGCCGCCGTCTGCAGGGTGAACACTTCCGGATAGGTTTCCACAAAGTCAATGCCTTTCGCCCCTGCCAGTCCTGCTTCATGGAGCATCATCAGCAGTTCATAAGAAGTCAGACCACCCATGTCCTGGGGTGCCTGAGGCATGTTGGCTGCATCCAGACTGTCTGCACATACGGTAATGTAGATATATTCCGTATCCTTGCTGACTACTTCCAGGGCTTTGGAAATGGAAGCCTTCCAGCCATCTTCATGGACATCGATGGCCCGGATGACCGTTGCGCCATATTTTACGGCATTGTTGTATTCTTCCCGATGGTTTCTGGGTCCACGGATCCCGATATGAGCGATCTTGGTGGGATCCATGTTGGGATCATTGTAGACCCGATAGAAAGGAGAACACCGGGACAATTCATCATCACCGAAATGGGAGTAGTTGTCCAGATGGGCGTCAAAGTGGAGAACGCCTACTTTCTTCGGATACCGTTTGGCGATTTCACTGATGATGGGATAGGCAATGCCATGGTCCCCGCCAATGGTAATGGGGATAATTTTGGCATCAGCCAGTTTGCCAATCCGCTCCCGGATGGATTTGAAGGTAAAGTCATAGTTGCCATTCTGGGTGGCAATATCCCCGGAATCAGCCACATTGAGGTAATCAAAGCAATCCAGGTTGTAGTCAGGCAGGAAGCCGGTATACCGGATGGACGCAGAGCGGACTGCTTTGGGGCCTTCCGTAGTGGAAGAATACCCGCCGATGGTACAGCCTCCTTCCCAGGGTACCCCAACCACTGCGGCATCGATTTTTTTCAGATCGTCATCATTTTCAATGACGGACAGGTTCAACCAGGAAGGTACTCCGCTGTAAATCATATTGGGCAGGAAATTGGGATCATAAATCGTAGGTTTACTTTCTCTCATTTCAAAACATCTCCTTATAAATCTACCAAAGAGGCCAATGCCTTTTTAGAACAAACTGATGATGCTGCTGACTCCCAAGATCAGGGAGATGATAAAGATGGCAGTTCCCAGAACGTTTTCCAGCGTACTGTTGGCAAATTCTCCCATAATTCTCCGGCTGGCGGTCAGATAAATGGTCACACCCACCACAACGGGCAATACCACACCATTGACCATCTGGGCAGCCATAATCAGGGCAATGGGGTTAAATCCCATCCCGGCAACGATGATGCCGGTAATAAGAACCAGGAAGTTGGTCACGGTGTACCGTTTGTCACTGCGGTTGGTTTTCCAGCCAAACAGACCGGCCAGCACATAGGAAACACCCATGGGCGTGCAAACAGCGCTGGACACCCCGGCGGCCACCAGGCCGATGGCCATGAAGGGTTTGGCAAAAGTCCCCAAAGTCGGTTCCAACTGGATGGACATGTCCATGGCATTCCGGACCGGCATTCCCAGCATGACCGTTGCCGCCGTAACCATGATGGCTCCGGTTACGATGCCCCCGATGATCATGGGGATATTGGTCCCGAACCGGCAGAGAGGCAGGTCATCAGTAGAATGCCAGGTTCTCTTGGCGGAGGCCGCATGGAGGAACATGTTGTAAGGCACTACCGTGGTCCCGATCAGGGACAGACAGGTCATCAGTCCGCCCTTGGGAATGTTGGGGACACAGCCAGCCAGCAGTTTTCCCAGGTCCGGCTTCACCACGAACATGGTGACCAGGAATACCACAGCCATGATGATGACGCAGGCTCCCAACAATTTTTCCAGGTATTTCAGGGCATCTCCGGCGAAGCTCAGGAGCAGGAGGATGCAAAAGCCCCAAACCGGAGCAATGATCCGGGTGGAAATCCCGGTCAGGGCGCTGATTCCAATGGCCGTCCCTGTCAGGTCCCCGCTCATGTAAGCGAACCCGCCAATAGTGATGGCCACGGCCACCAGACCGCACAGCAGATTCCGCAGTACAGGACGGTTTTCAAAATCCTTGACCAGGTTCTGAGCCAGCCCCATCTGGGTCACAATACCCAGGCGGGCTGCCATGCCCTGCATGACAATTACTGCAATAACTGAAAAGATGATGCACCAGAACAGCTGGAACCCATAATCAGCCCCGGCTTTCGTGGAACTGGTAACCGTCCCCGGTCCGATAAAGGAGCCGACGATCAGGAAGCCAGGCCCCAATGCCCCCAATTTTTCCTTTAGGGTAAACTGCTTTTCTTTTTTGTCCGCCATACTTCTCTCCCCCTCATTGGTAAAATCCTACGCCGCATTACCCTAGTTACTCGCTCTTGTTTAACTACATTGTCGTTTTTTATTTCGCATTGTAGTTTTGTGTATTTTTATACCACCATTATTTCTGTTTGTCAATCAAAATCTTTTGTGCTACTCTAATAAAGAAAAAATCGCTGCCAAGGGAGGTCGTTTATGGAAAAAAAGTTACAAAAGCCCATTCAGTCCATCCAGCGGGCTGTACAGATTCTGGACTGTTTCACGCCTACGGATCCCAGTCTGCCCCTGTCAGCCATCAGCGAAAAAACGGGACTGAACATCAATACCACCCGGGGTCTGGTCAACACGTTGGTAGAAAGCCAGCTGCTGCTGCGGGACAGGGAAACCGGTTATTATAAACTGGGATATTACTTCGTTACCAAAGCTTCCATGATCCACCAGGATATCGACCGGTATGTGGAACTGTTCAAACCTCTGGTCGATGCCATTGCAGAAAAATATCACTTCTCCGCCAGTCTCCAGATGGTGTACCAGAATCAGATTTTCAGTGTCTATTGTACCTATCCCACCAAGCAGGCCTATTACATCGTTATGAGTGAATACACAGATCTTCCCCTCCATGCCACCAGTTCCGGAAAACTGCTTCTGTTGGATGAAGTGACCCATGGAAGGAAAGAAATGTTGGGTCAATTGGATTTCAAGGCTTTCACACCTTCCAGTATCCGTTCCAGAGAACAGTTGGAATCCCAGCTGAAAGCCATCCAGAAAAACGGCTATTCCACGGAAATCGAAGAATTTGTCAATGATGTGGGCAGCCTGGCAGTGCCCCTCTATGATGAAAAAGGCCGGCTGCTGCTGACTATCAGTGCCACCTTCTTTGTAAAATCCCTTCCCCAGCTCAAAAACGATCTGCTGAAGGATTTCCAAAAAGCCATTGATACCTGGAAACAGGCCATGAGAAAGGAGATGCCATAATGGATAACCTGAAAGATATCTGGTCAGCGCTTTTCCAAGCCCTTTCAGCCTTCGGCTATGAAGAAGGCCAGGGTACCACCCGTCTTTCCTGGTCAAACCCTTTCCTGGAGGCCCAGAAATATCTGCATAGTTACGCAGAAGCTGCCGGACTCCAATGCCAGCGGGACGGCTGGGGTAATCTGCTCATGACTGTACCGGGAGAAACTGGCCTTCCGCCGGTGTATACCGGTTCCCATCTGGATACCGTTCCCCATGGAGGAAAATATGATGGAGCCCTGGGGATTACGGTCCCTCTGGCCATTGCCGCAGCCTGGCATCAGGCAGGATTCCGTCCCCGCCGCCCTCTGACCATCATTGCCTTTGCCGAAGAAGAAGGCACCCGATTCGGACCCCCATGCATGGGCAGCCAAGCTATGGCAGGAAAGCTCCAGGGAAAAGATCCTGGCAGTTTTATCACAGCAGAAGGCCAACCCCTTCCCCAACTGCTCCAGGAAGCCGGACTGGAAGGGGATCCCTTTGCCCCGCATCTGCTTCCGGGGAAATGTTTTGTGGAAATGCATATTGAGCAGGGCCGTGCCCTGGAAGATGCCAAACTGCCTCTGGGCATTGTTTCCGCCATTGTAGGAATCCGGCATTTTATAATCCGGGTCCAGGGCCAGGCCAACCATGCCGGCACTACCGCCATGAAAGACCGGCATGACGCCCTGGCGGCAGCAGCTGCAGAAATCAGTGAAATCCATCAGTGCGCCCTGACATCCAACAATCAGTATGTAGCCACAGTCGGACATATCCGGGTGTCTCCCGATGCAGGAAATGTCATTCCAGGAGAAGCAGAGTTCTCTCTGGAAATCCGTGCGGAGGAAGATTCCACTATGGATTGTGTCGTTTCTGCCTACAAGGATTTCTCACGAAACCTGGAGAAACAATATGGCGTCCGATTTCTGTGGAATCAGCTGGATCAGATTCCGCCCCTGCCCATGGACCGGAAAATCATGGAACTTTTTCAATCGTACGCTCAAAAAGAAAGTGTCCGTTTTCAGATACAACCCAGTTGGGCAGGCCATGATGCCATGATCCTGGGCCACGAACTGCCCACTGCCATGCTGTTTGTCCCCAGCAAAAACGGCATCAGCCATTCTCCCGAAGAATTCACTTCAGCAGAAGATATTGGACAGGCAGCTTCCGTCCTGGAGAAAGTGCTGACCCATCTGACCAGAGAATGAGGATGGAGGTTTTTCCAATCATTCCTTGAAAAAAGAGCGAGGATACCGTACAAAGGGTATCCTCGCTTTTTGAATTGTTTTTTCTTTTCCTTACATGAGCCCAAGATGCACGCAAAAAATCATTTCTCCTGAAAAGCGTCCCAAACTGTTTGTGCCAGCACCTGCGCTCCAGTGGCAATTCCCTTTTCATCAAAAACGATGCCGCTGTTATGCAGGGGACGATGAGATTTCTCATCCGCATTGCAGGTCCCTATGCGGAACAGCGCCCCGGGAAGAATTTCCAGGTAATCCGCAAAATCCTCAGATCCCATGGAGGCTTTCTCCAGTTCTATTACATGGTCTTCGCCCAGTACTTCCTTCCCCGCTTGGGCGATCCGGTCAACTACATTGGCATCGTTGATGACAGGGGGATTTCCCTTCTGATACTCCACTTCACAGGTTCCGCCAAATCCTTCGGCAATGGAAGGCAACAGTGTTTCCAAACGATTTTGGATCAACGTACGTACAGAGGGATCCAGAGAACGGACCGTCCCTTCCAGCACCACCTTGTCCGGTATCACATTGGGGGCCGTTCCTCCTGTAATCTTTCCAATGGTGATAACACCGGAATCCAGCGGCGCTATATTCCGGGATACAATGGTTTGCAGGGCCGTCAGGATGTAGCCCGTAATGCAAATCGGATCTATGGATTTATGGGGATGTGCCCCATGACCACCTTTCCCATGGACAGTCACTTTCAAAGAGTCACTGGCGGCCATGGAAGGACCTTTCCGTATGCCAATGGTACCGCCGGGAATTTCCGGCCAGGTATGGAGTCCGATAATGAATTGTGGATGATATTTTTCAAAAATCCCTGTGTCAATCACGGACTTGGAACCGTTGAGTTTTTCCTCTGCCGGTTGGAAAATCAGCAGTACTCTGCCAGTAATATCATTTTCAGCCTTTTTCAGCAGTTTTGCCGCATACAGAAGAGCGGTCATATGCAGGTCATGCCCGCAACAGTGGGCGATACCTGCCTTTTTTGAAGCAAAGGGCAATCCGGATGCTTCCTGGATGGGCAGCGCGTCGATATCCGCCCGCAGCGCTATGCACTGGGGCTCTTTCCCCTGACCGATGGATGCCACCAAGCCTGTTTTCAAACCAGTATCCAGAATGGGGATTCCCCATTCCTGTAGTTTCCTACGAATTTTTTCCGTAGTTTCGGTTTCTTCATACCCCAATTCCGGATACTGATGACATTCTCTTCGAAACGCCACTGCTTCCTTGATTTCCGTATCGGTCAAAATAAACTTTTTCATGCCGGATCCGCCTTTCCTTTCACCCTAAAGAAGAGTATCCCTGCCAGAATAAATGCCACCAGGGCAGCGGAAACACCCCCTATATAAAGCATGGGACTGCTCAGGAACAGCATGGGGCCCATGGTGGTATTGGGCAGCTGGTAGAAGGATCCCAGGGTACTGGAACCGGAAATACTCTCACTGGTCATGGTATCCCCATCAGGATCCAGGACTTTGATCAGCAGCAGGCCGGTTGCCAAAGTCCCGGTGCATTGCCCATAGATTCCCATAGCTACCTCAAACCAATGATCTCCATACCATTTTTTGGAAAGATACACGGAAAAGAAAGCCGTCAATCCGCACAGGATAATGGTAGACACAACAATAGGAACGAAATAGGCTTTTAAGACGCTGATCCGGATGGTTGCCACCGCCACCACAATCATATATTCCAGTGCCAGCCCGGAAATCCGTTTCATGGAAGGACGGTCAATATACTGTCCCCATTTTGTTTTCCCCAGAATAGGTCCTACAATGGCCCCCATCAGAAGGCACATGGTATACAAAGGAATCCGCTTCCAGAAAGGGATAATGGCGATCAGACCAATCCGTGTGATATAGGAAATGGCAATGATAACGCCGACAATCATAAACTGAAAAGCAAAAGGATCCAGAGCTGAAGGACTGCACACTGCAGCGGCCATGGAAGGACGGCTTCCCTTTTCAAGCAATCCGGAAGAATGGGTCAGTTTGTCGATTTCTGCCTGATCTACTTTATGACTGGTCCATCCTCTGGAAGCCCCATAGTTGATCAGGAACATCCCTCCGATAACGGCGGCGAACATCCCAATGGTAGCATAGGTCATGGCAATCCCCATGGCATCGCTGATTCCTTCAGATCCAAAGGACGCCCCAATGATTCCAGCAGAACCGTGTCCTCCATAAAAACCGGTGACAGGCAACAGGCCCAGCCACATGGGCAGATCCTGCATAAACGGAAGCAATGCCACAATTATGGCCAACCCCACAAGGATCTGCATCATATGCATGGTCCCGGCAATAACTGTTGTGGATAAGATGTCTCTTCCCAGTTTGCCCACAGAATTTCCTAAAAATGAAGTGGCAAAGATGAAGCAGAAAGCAAAATTAATCCATTGCCCGATTCCTTTGCTGTAATGCAGACAAATGGGCGATACTTCCCCCAACACCTGGGGCCCCAACAGCAGACCCAGGATTCCGGCAATCAGAGATGCCGGAATAAAATACCGTCTGAAAAAAGCAATCTTCACCCGCAGTGCAAACCCCAGACACAGCAGAAAGCTGACTGTTGCAATATCAATGGCAATATCTGTCAAGTTCATTTTTCACTCCCCCTCCCGCCCAAACGGAGACGTTAGCTTACTTGTAGTAGGCCTTGATAAACTTCAAAATCCTTGCCAGACAGGCCTCCACGATTTTTTCGCCCTTTTCTCTGGTAGCAACCGTTGCATCCCCTACCGTTCCGTTGTAAGTTTTATCCGTAAATTTTCCCAACGTGATAAAATCACTGAATTCAGAGCTGGTATGAGGATCTACACAGGTTTCTCCAGCTTCATCCACCAATTCAGGGAACAGATACAACATTACAGATGTTCCGCATTCACTGGCATGGCCATTGCACATGTACCCTTCATACTGGCAGATTCCTTTGTTGTGGACAGTAGCAAAACGCCACCAGTCAACTTGAGCCATTTTAAAATCATACTGTTCCATGTATTTTTTGGACAAATAATTGACTGTATCCACATTCCCTGCGTGGCCAGTGATAAATAAAATTTTCTTGGCTCCATCTTTCAGTACTTTCCCCAGGATATAATCCAGATAGTCTTCCAGAATCTTCCGAGGCATGGCAAATGTGCAGGGAAAAGAAGCCAGCGCAGAAGATTCTCCGGCTTCAATAGTCGGTGCAATCAAAGCATCCGTCTCCTCGGCAACCAGTTCAGCAATCCGTTTGGCCACCAGCAGATCCGTTCCCATGGGCAGATGAGGCCCGTAGACTTCACAAGCGCCTGTAGGAATGATAACCAGAGGATCCTTTTCCATTCTTTCCAAATATTGTTTCCCTGGCATTTTTCTGATATAATTTTGCATAATCTTTCAGTCCTTTCTTGCTTTCTGTTTCATTTTTCTCTTTTGTTTGTCGTCTTATTATTATTTTTGTATATTATTTATCATAGAGTCTTTTGAACAACAACTAAATTCTATTTGTTGCATGTATTATTGCGTTTTATGCATCAGTAGAAAGGATTCTGTCATGGATATTGCAAACATCCACAGTTTTGTAGTTCTGGCTGAACTGCTCAGTTTCGCCAAAACGGCAGAAAAAGAACATATTTCCCAGTCCACACTCAGCCGTCGGATCCAGTCCCTGGAAAAAGGACTGAATGTCCAACTGTTCCAACGGGATACCCGCAATATAAAATTGACGGAAGCAGGAAAAGAATTCTACTTCCAAGCCAACAAATTGTTGGAGCAGTACCACCTGGCCATCAGTTTGACCAAAAAAGCAGTAGGCGGATATTCCCGAAAACTCCGGATCGGTATTGGTTACTATGAGCATTTTTTCCTTATGCCGTTTATTGGGCAGTTTTCTGCCAGCCACCCAAACATCAAAATCAATCTGTATCAATTTGTCTATGAAACACTCCTGGAATATTTTATCCGGGGAAATCTGGACATCATTCTGACCAGCGACCAATTCCTTTCCTCGATTTCCGAAAACGCCTACAAGAAGCAACTGCTTTGGCAGGACAGCTGGAGTTTGATTCTTTCCCGGGACAACCCTTTGGCTGCATATCCTTTTATAGACCGAAAACAATTGCGGGACCAGACCATCATCACCATGTACAACGGGAGCAGCAAAATGATCCGGAACATCTATCGGAATCAGGATTTTACCGAGCCATTCCGTACCGTAATCCAGGTCAATTCCTTTGCTGCCAAAATCGCCCTGGTAGATGCCAATATGGGGATTGGTTTTGTTCCCTCATTTATAAAAACGGAATCCTACAAAAACGTTCTCCTAAAAAAGATCGTTCCTGCCTATAATCCTCGCAAATTTTATGTTTTATGCAATTCCTACAACTACGACCAGGCTGTATCAGACTTTTTCAGGCGGTGTCAGGAACACTGGCAAAAATAGACAAAATAAAGCACAAAAAAGCACTGCGGCGTACGCAGTGCTTTTTTAGTAATTGATTATTTTCCCAAACTCCGCAGAGCTGTTTCTCGGGATCCTTTTAAATGGAACAGCATGGCATCTCCTGCCTTATCCCTTTCTCCCATAAAAATCAAATCAATGATCTTCTGATGTTCCTTGGCTGCTTCCTTGTGCCGTTCCCAGATATCACTCCCGGACAGGACCCGGATTCTCATATGCTGATCAAAAATATGAGCCAGCATATTGCGAAAGTAAAGATTGGAACATCCTTGTGCCAGAAGTCGGTGGAACCGGTCATCCAGTAAAGCGAACTGCTCCGGGTCCGGTGCAGACTCTATTAGTTCCTCAGATTTATCCCTTATCTCATGCAGTTTCTTTAAATCCAGATACTTCAGATCCTTTCGGATAATGAAAGGTTCCAAAAGCATCCTGGCTTCAAAACTTTGGTTGATTTCATTGATGGTCAATGGTCTGACCATCACCCCTTTTTTGGGGAGAACCGTAACCAGCCCCTCCTGTTCCAGCCGCGTCAGAGCTTCCCGGATAGGTGTTCTGCTGACCTGCAGTTCTTCCATCAGAGCAGTTTCATTCAAAAAGCCATTGCTTTCATACTGGCATCGTAAGATTTTGTTTTTGATTGCATAATAGGCCTTGTCCCGCAAACTCATCATGGCTCCGCTTTCACCTCTGTCCTGCCATTCTCTTGTATACATCAGATATATTTCAATTATACTGGATATATCCTTTGGATGCAAAAAGAATCTATGCTAGAATCGAACTAGGAAAAATGAACGGAATTTTTAGAATCTTTTATATGCTTTTAAAGGGGAGGAATCTGTAATGAACATCAAAAAGACACTTGCCGCTTTGTGCCTGGCATCACTGGCTGTATTTACTCTTACCGGCTGCGGATCTGAAGAAGGCGGAAAATCAAAGAGCAGTGAAGGAAAAGTCCAAATGGATCTGGCTACCGCCTACTCAGCAGATTCTCCTGCAGGAAAAGCCATGAAAAAATTCGTAGAAGATGTAAAGAAGAAATCCAACGGCAGCATTGAAATCAATTTGTTCACAGATGGAACTTTAGGGAATCCCAAAGACAACTATTCTTCTGTAGCCAGTGGCGACCTGGACATGACGATGTCCGGTTTGGAAGGACTTGACTTGTATGCTCCAGAATACACATTCCTGGATGCCCCCTTCCTGATGAAAGATTTGAAACAACAGCAGGCAATCTTGAACAGTGGAATTGGCGATAAGCTCAAAGCCATCTATAAGAAAAATGGTTTTACCACTCTGGGTTTCCACAACCGGGATGTTCGGGAATTGGCTGGGACAAAGCCCATCAAGACACCGGCCGATCTGCAGGGTCTGAAACTTCGTCTGCCCGGCATGAGAGTCTATGTGGATACCTGGAGCCAACTAGGTGTAAGCTCTACCACCGTTGCCATGAATGAATTGTACACGGCTCTGCAGACCAAGGTGGCTGAAGCCTGCGAAGGCGGCTATGAACAGATGGCTACGCTGAAATTGTATGAAGTCCAGCCTTACATCATGGAAACCAACCATGTATATGAATTTGTTGGACTCTTCATCAACAATAAAGCTTTTGAAAAACTGAGTCCTGAACAGCAGAAAATCCTGCAGGAATGTGCCAAGGAAGACCTTGCCTATGCTGACAAGCTGGCTGAAGAAAGCCGCCAGGAATACAAAAAGCAGTGCCAGGACAAGGGAATGAAAGTGCTGGAAGTTGACCAGGCTGCTTTCCGCAGTGCACTGGAAAATTATTACAAGGAACAGTTCAACAGCAAATGGACGGTCACCACTTACGATGAAGTCATGAAATACGCCAAATAATCTACAACAGAAGGGTGCCGCACCAAAGGGTACGGCACCCTTTCTCGCAGATAAGGAGGGATTCTCTTATGTTCCATAAAATAGCACGAGGCTATTTGAAAACTGTTGAAGGAATTTGTATAACGCTTTTATTCATCATTTTTTTGCTGATGGTTATCCAGGTTGTCTGCCGTCTCTTTACCATTGGCCAGAATTTTACGGAAGAACTGGCCCGCATCTGTTTTTGTCTGATGATCTTTCTGGGAGCTCCCCTGACGCTGGCAGAAGGCGCTGATATCTGTGTGGATATGGTGGTCAACAAATGCCCTGCAAAGCTGCAGAAGGCCATCAATATCCTGATCAACATTCTGACATGTGTATTTTCCGTACTCTGTCTCAAAAGCCTTCTGGTCCTGATCCGTACCAACGCAGGAGTTTCAGCGGTAGCACTTCCCTGGATTAAAATGAACTGGATCTATTCAGCCATGTGCGTAGGATTCGCTTTTCTCTTTGTGGTCGCTATATGCAAAATCGTCGCTTTGTGCAAAGGCTGCCCGGATACCATGGATATCAACAAAGAAGAAAAAGCGCTTGCCCGAAAAAAAGAAAGCGAGATGAATTTGGGAATATGACTACGAATACAATTATCCTGATGCTCCTTGTTTCCATGCTGGCTCTCTTCCTGCTGAAAGTCCCCGTTTACATCAGTATGTCCCTGGCAGGATGTGCCGTCCTGGCTACCCGCTTTGGCATGAAATGGAGCCTGCTCAGCCAATATCTTTATACAGGGGTGGATTCTTTCACACTTCTTTCCATTCCACTGTTCCTGTTGGCCGCCAAAATCATGAATACGGGCAGCATCACCAAAAAGCTTTTTTCCTTTTGTATGAAAGTTGTCGGCTGGCTGCCTGGTGGTCTTGGCCATGTAAATGTCCTTTGTTCCGTAATTTTTGCCGGTATGTCCGGTACAGCAGTTTCTGATGCCGGCGGACTGGGATCCATCGAAATCAAAGCCATGAACGAAAATGGATTTGATAATGATTTTTCCTGCTGTGTCACAGCGGCATCTTCAACATTGGGACCCATTATCCCCCCTTCCATTCCTCTGGTTGTCTATGCAACCGTATCTGGAGCTTCCGTAGGTGCCCTGTTTATGGCTGGAATCATCCCTGGCCTGGTCATGGCCATTTTGATGATGGTACTGGTCAGTGCTTATGCCATTCTACGGCACTATCCCCGTACCAAATTTCCCTCTGGAGGAGAATTTTTTACCGCTCTTAAAGACGGATTTCTCCCGCTGATGGCTCCTGTTATCCTGTTGGTAGGAATTTACGGCGGTGTCTTCACCCCTACAGAAAGTGCCGCCATTGTGGTTTGCTACAGCCTGTTCCTGGAAATCTGCATTTATCGTGAACTGACACTGGAAAAATTTATTTCCATCCTGAAAGAAACCTTCCGGGATTCTGTGACCATTGCTCTGATCATTGCCGGCGCCACCTTCTTTGGTTACGTGGCAACCCGTGTACGGATTCCCCAGCTGATTCTGAAAGAAATGACAGGGTTGGTTTCCTCTCAATTTATGCTGCTTTTACTGATCAATATTTTCCTGTTGGTTATTGGCTGTTTCCTGGAAACCGCTTCCGCCATCACCATTGTTGTACCGCTGATTATGCCTCTCCTGAAAGCGTACCATGTAAACTTTACGCAGTTTGGCATCATCATGGTATTGAATCTGATGATTGGGCTGTTGACGCCGCCTTTTGGCCTGGTCTTGTTCGTAGTCAGCAAGATTGGTCATATATCTGTAGGTCATTTCTCAAGAGCACTGCTTCCCTGGCTGGCCTGTCTGCTGATTGCCTTGATGCTGATTACATTTGTCCCATCCATCAGCCTGTGGTTTCCCACATTTCTGGGAATGACTGTATAGGAGGACGCTATGAAAATCACTTCTGTGAAAGGGATCCAGCTGCGCTGTCCCTGTGAAGAAATCCATGATGCTTTAAGCACTTCTATTGCCCGACAGGCCTTTCTGATCCGTATTGAAACTGATAAAGGAATTTGGGGAATTGGGGAAGCCTTTTCCTTTGGAGCTCCCCTCAATGCACTTCAGACGTTGCTTGATCAGCAAATTGCCCCCATTATCCTGGAAAAAGAAGCAGAAAACATCGAAGAGCTCTGGCAAACCATGTACTGGCGTACATTGGCCAATGGCCGCCGCAGTCTTACTATGGCCATTATTTCCGGCGTTGATACCGCTCTCTGGGATATTTTGGGAAAAGCCGCCCACATGTCTGTCAGTCATCTCTTGGGATTGGCTTTTCAAAAGATTCCCACCTATGCCAGTGGTGGCTTTTATGCTCCTGGCAAAGGACTTGATGGTCTTCGGAAAGAACTGTCTTCCTACCGTAAAAAAGGCTACAAAGATGCCAAAATCAAAATTGGCCGTACCTCATCCAATCCTTTTCTGGATTATATGGATAATAAAAATGACAAAGTCAGTGAAGAAGAGGACTGGCAGCGCATTCAGGCAGCTCATGAAATCATGGAAGATGGCATGTTAATGGTGGATACCAATGCCACCTGGACGGCAGACCAAGTAATTCAAAATGCTCCCAAGCTCCAGGCTTACGGAGTAAAGATTATCGAAGAACCTCTGCCATTCGAAGATGTGGACGGCTATCGCAAAATTGCTGATGCCGTGCCTTCTTTAGTCATCGCTGGCTGTGAAACACAGCAGGGTCTCAAGAACTTCCAAAATCTGCTGAAAGAAAATCAGATTGATATCCTTCAACCCGATGTAGGCTGGGCCGGAGGTATTTCTGAAGTCAAAAAAATCGGTGCCGCAGCCTTGGCGGCCAACAAAAAGATTTCTCTCCACTGCTTTGGTTCTGCTGTGTTGTTTGCCGCCAGTCTCCAAACAGCCGCCGCCATGAGCAACACCATTGCCATGGAATCAGAAGAAAATCCCAATCCGCTGAAAACAGATATCTTGAAAACACCCTTTCAGACCGATCCTGAAATGAATTTTTTCGTTCCGGACGGACCTGGACTAGGTATTGAAGTTGACTGGGAGCGCATTGAAAAATATATCGTAAAATAGAAACAAGCCGTGAAAGATGCCATTCATTTCTATTGGTGCCTTTCACGGTTTCATTTTTGCAACAAGTTTTGCGACAAACGATGACCTAATTCCATTTCTATTTTCTTTTCCAAGACCTCAAAATCCCATTCATGCCGGAAAAATGCCCAATAATGACCTCCTTTTTCCAGTTGGGAAGGAATTTTTCTGTTGGATAAGGGAAAGAATCCCCCAGTGATCCTTGCAAAATCTTACAGAAAGATGGTGATTCCATGAAAACCTCTACCACTGTGGCCCAGGATCTGGGCACGTGGCTGGAAGAACAGGCACTGCATGCTGCTGTTCTTGAGCTTATAGACGAATACCGGGCGGGGCGACGGGCCTGCGTCCCCTACGGTCCTATACTGTCCCCATAAGTGTGGACACTTTTTAAGAGTAGCACCTGCCCACAAAATTGGACAGGCTACAATTTGAATCCTTTAAAATTGGCGTGCTCATTTTGGACCCAACCTATTGAACACAATCATATGCATGTGGTATCCTCAAATCCAATAAAGCCAAGGAGAATCCACATGAGCAGAAAACTTTTTACTGAGGAGCAGATTGCAGCGTTGCGCCAGAACCCTTATGTGTATAGCGTAAGCCGCTCTACCCTGGTCCTGAGGAAGTCCTTTAAAGAAATCTTTTACACCGAATATATGGAAGGAGTCTATCCTAAAGACGTCTTCAAAAAATACGGCTTTGACCCTGCTGTGCTGGGCGAAAGACGCATTGGCGGTGCTCTCCAGCATATCAAAGAGGAATATGCCAAATATGGTTGTTTCTATGAAGGCAGGAGACCCGCCGACAGGTCTGACACCGCCGCCAAGGTCAAGCCTGAAGATGACATTAAGGCCCTCAGACATGAAGTTGAATACTTGCGGCAGGAAGTGGAATATTTAAAAAAAATTTCCGCGATCAAGAACACAAAAAGGTAGGTTCTCTGCTCATGAACGATTCCTCTTGTGTGTTCGAAATCATAGAAAAGACGGTAAGTACCAGCGAGAACAGACTTTCCATCAGCAGTTTATGCAAGATGGCAGGCGTGTCCCGAAGCGGTTATTATGCCTGGGTAAAGGCGGAAGCATTTCGGCAGGCCCAGCAAGAACAGGACCGCAAGGACTTTGAACTGATCCTTGCCGCTTACAAAAGACGAGGGTACAAGAAGGGCGCCCGCAGCATCTATATGGAGCTGCTCCACATGGATCCGCCCGTCATTATGAATGTGAAGAAAATCCGTCGTCTGATGAAAAAGTTCCACCTGCTTTGCCCCATCAGGAAGGCGAATCCCTATCGGCAGCTGGCGAAAGCCCTGAAGACCAATACGGTGGCCGATAATCTGCTGCAGCGCCAGTTTGAGGACTATGGTCCTCGCATGGTACTGCTGACAGATATTACCTATCTTCCTTACAATGGGATCTTTGCTTATCTTTCCACCATACTGGATGCCTATACCAAGCAGATTCTGGCGTATGTCCTCAGCGATTCTTTGGAGGTGGATTTCGTGGTAGAAACGGTGAACAACCTGATTCGAGATCACGGCGTCTCACTGCATGCTGAAACCATCGTGCATTCTGACCAGGGTTGCCATTACACGAGTCACAGCTTCATCGATATCCTCCATGACAAGGATCTCAGACAATCCATGTCACGGCGGGGGAATTGCTGGGACAATGCGCCGCAGGAAAGCTTCTTCGGCCGTATGAAAGACCATGTGAAAAAGAAAATTGCAGCAGCAGTGAGCTTTGGGGAGGTGAAGGCCATCGTAGATGATTACATGGATTATTACAACAACGAGCGCTACCAGTGGGAACTGGCGAAACTGTCGCCAAACGAGTTCTACCAATTTGTAACAACAGGGGTTTATCCGCTCGATATTCCCAAGATGCCCGAGGTTCCTACATTGAAGCGGAGAGCCTGTGAGCTGGGGAACCAGCTCACCTCATAAAATGGCAAAAGCAGCCATTTTATGAGTAAGGAGCCAGTGCATAAGATTGGATGGTTAGGGGCCTTCTGATAGACAATTACCAAACGTCCATTTTAAAGGTACCAGGATTGTTGAACTGTCTAAAACAAGGGGTCCTACTTTTAGAAACTGTCCTTGACAAGGGGTACGGTTTAGTCCAGTGCGCTTCACTCTTAACTCTGCATTCTTCACTTTTCATCATTTATAGCTCCAAATATGATAAAATGAATTATGACATGATGTCCATGATCATGATTGGCCTGGGACAGCCGGACAGACGGCAGGAGGACATCATCAGATGGACCCTGACGAGAAGAAATAAATCCTGGAACGGGAATACGCCATTCCCATGACCGTTGAAATGAAAGAGGAGGCGGAGACCATGTGCGGTATCGGACACGCCATTGCAAGAAAGAACCTGGAAGAAGGCATGCAAAAGGGCCTGCAAAAAGGCCGCCTGGAGGGGAAACAGGAAGGCATTGCTCTGGTCCAACGGGAATTGCTGCTGAACCTGTTTTCCAGCGGTATGCCTGTGGAGCAGATTTCTGCAGGGACAAAGGTTCCTGTCAGCTATGTACGGAAACTGGCTGAAAAAGCTGGAAAATAATAAGTATAACAGATAAAAAAACGAACTGTGAAACTGCCTGCTGGCAACTTCACAGTTCGTTTTTTACGCCTAACAGAATCTCCGTCTGATCTGCTTGATTACAGACCACAGAAGAACGCCGATGGAAATGGTCAGGAATACGGCAGCAATGGGAGACTGGAAGAATTTCAGGAAGCTTCCGTCCGTATACTGCATGCCCCGGATCAGGTTCTGCTCTACTTCCTTCCCGAGTACCAGACCCAGGATCAGCGGTGCCTGGGGATATTTGTACTTGCTCATGAAGTAACCGATGACCCCGAATCCCAGAGAAGTCCAGACATCGAACATATTGTGGTTGGTGCCATAGGTCCCCACCACGCACAAGACGAAAATAATGGGGAACAGGATGTATTTGGGCACATCCAGGACCCGTACAAAGGCCCGGATACCTCCGTATTCTACTACCAGCATCACGACTGTGGCCACCATAAGACCGGCAAACAGGCCATAGACCAGTTCACCACTCTGTTGGAACAGCAGGGGTCCGGGGATGATGCCGTGGAGCATCAGGCCGCCCAGAATGATGGCAGTTACCGTATCCCCGGGAATCCCCAGGGTCAGCAGCGGGATCAGCGCCCCGCCAATGGAAGCGTTGTTGGATGTTTCAGAAGCCACAATCCCGTCCATGCAGCCGGTGCCGAATTTTTCCGGATGTTTGCTCTGTTGTTTGGCCACACTGTAGGCCACAATGTTGGAAGTGGCTCCGCCAATTCCCGGCAGGATGCCGATGCCAATACCAATCAGAGCCGACCGTATGAAGTTGACGAACTGGTCCTTAAATTCCTGCAGGGTAAAACCAAAACCCTTGATTTTGTATTCCAGGATCTGCCCTTCCTTGGACTTGACCCCGTCGGCTGCCGCTTTCAGGATTTCAGCGGTGGCAAAGAGCCCAATCATCACTGGCAGTTGGGAAAAACCGTTTTCCAGTTCCGGGATCCCGAAGGTGAAGCGGGCGGAACCGGTAATATCGGAAATCCCAAACAGGGAAATCACAATGCCGAACACCCCGGCCATAACCGCTTTAAAGGGATTGTCAGAAATCATGGCGGCAATCATGGTCAGCGCAAAGAGACAGATGGAAAAAGTTTCAATGGGACCGAACTTCAAGGCAGCTTTTGCCAGAGGCGGTGCAATGAAGAACAGGGCAATCATGGAAAGAATGGTCCCCAGGAAGGAATAGAAGATACCGATGCCCAGAGCCCTTCCTCCTTCTCCCCGTTCCGCCATGGGTGCACCATCAAAAGTGGTTGCTACGGAAGAGGGTGTACCGGGAATTTTCAGCAGAATGGCAGAAATCAGACCGCCGGAAGTGCCTCCCACATACAGCGCAATCAGCATGGAAATCCCGTTAAGTGGAGACATCCCAAAGGTAATGGGCAGACACAGGGCCACTGCCATGGTGGAAGTAAGCCCGGGAATGGAGCCAAAGATGATACCCACAACAACCCCCACCAGGATAATCAGCAGGGTTGTGGGATTCAGTACAGATAAAATGCCTTCAACAACCATAACATCCTCCTTAGAACAGGATCCCGGCCGGAAGGAGCAGGGAAAAGACTTCTTCAAAGACTTCATTGATCAAAAGGGGCACCACCAGGGCCAGGACGCCGATCATAATGTAGTGCTTCCGGTTCCGATTTTCCAACGGGATGAAAATCAGCATCTGGGCGGCCATGTACAGAATGGAAGAAAGCACAAATCCCAGAGTATCCAGCAGAGCAATATAAAGAAAAAGTGCAAGGGCTGTAAGGCCCAGGCATTTCAGATCAGCCGTGATGCCTTTCTGGTGATCATCCGGAGTGAATTTTTCCCACAGCAACAGGCAGAGACTGATAAAAATCCAGATTTTCGTACAGACTTTCGGCATAAAGTCTCCACCAATGCCAATGGAAGATCCCGGAGGGATGCTCTGAGACGCCACCGCCAGGGCAATGCCCACCAGCAGCAGGACCAGATCGATGATGTATTCCGCAAGTTTTCTTGTACCCATAATTTTTCCTTTCACAAATGGAGAAGCTGGCACCGATCTGCAGCGAGCCGGTACCAGCTTTGTTGCTCTTCATTCAGGAGACGGCTCCGTCAGTTGTTCTTGGCAACATCCGTAAACTTGACTCCCTGAAGGACTTTTTCATAGGCGCTGAACTTGGCCAGTCCATCGCTGCCCGGCAGGAAGGTGGGTTTCTGGAAGTACATGTTGTAAATCTTGCTCTGGTAATCCTTATCATTTTCAATGATGTCTTTGGCTGCCGCATTGAAAGAATCAATCAGAGCCTGATCCGTACCTTTGGGGAAGGCCACAAAGTAGTAGAAGGGCACATAGGCGTCAAAGCCCTGGTGTTTGATGGTCTTTACATTGATGTTCTTGTCCGGAACCACCAGATCATTTTCCCCATCCATAGCCAGAGGAACCATTTCCCCTTTGGCAATGTAATCCTTTACGCCGCCGTAAGGAGAGAAGATGACATCCACATGGCCCCCCAGAAGGGCGGTCAGACGGGATGCTGCAGCTCCTGCATCCACCATTTTCAGTTTAAATCCCTGATTGACCAGCTGGGATGCAATGACATAAGAGGTAGCCCCGGTCTGGACGGCAATCTTCAGTTCATCCGGATGTTGTTCCGTATAGGCTTTCAGTTCAGCCAACGAATTGATCCCCAGTTTCTTGTTCACCACAATGACATTCCCGGGGTTCAGACCTACTATGGATGCAAAGGAGAAATCATCGAATCCGAAATCGGAAGCCTTGCTGGCCTTGTTCACGGCAAATCCCGTGTGGTTGAACAGGAGGATGCTGCCGTCTTTCTTCCCATCCTTGACCTTCCGGGATCCGGTAGCGCCTCCATTACCCTTGATGTTGGAAACGACGATGTTGGTTCCCAGTTTCTTGCTCAGCTTCTGGGACAGCAGACGGGCGTTGAAATCCGTATCCCCGCCGGCCCCATAAGGGACCACCACTTCCACGTTTTTGGGCCATTTGGCCTTGGTATTGGCGGTCTTCCCCTTGTCTTTGGCTCCCCCACAGCCTGTAACAGCAACCAGAAGCGCCGCTGCCAGCCCTGCACACAAAATTTTTTTCAGCATTGTTCTCCCTCCTTGGATTTTTACGAAAATTAAATATTTTGCGAACAGCAAGCAGAATTTTAATTTCCTGAATTTTCCGTAACACCTTGTTACAATCATTATATTGCCCTATAATGTAGATGTACACTTAATAAATCAACAGAGAATCCTTAATTATTTTTCTATATGTCAGCAATAAGGAGTTGATTCCACTTATGGATACCAGACTCATCGAGCATATCCTTAAAATTGCAGAAGAAAAGAGCATCACCAAAGCGGCGGAAAAGCTGTATCTGACCCAGTCGGCGCTGAACCAGCAGCTGCTCCACCTGGAGCATGAACTGGGAACGCCGCTTTTCAAGCGGAGCAAGACCAACTGGGGGCCCACCCGGGCCGGGGAAATCTACCTGGAGGGAGCCCGGGAAATGCTCCGGGTGAAGCAGAATACCTACAGCCAGATCAGCGACCTGACCCATGGGTACACGGGAACCATCCGGGTGGGCATGACCCCGGTCCGGGGACCGGACATGTTCATCCATGTGTATCCGGCTTTCCATGAACAGTATCCCAATCTGGTGGTGGTTCCCTATGAACTGAACGTGTTCCAGATGCAGAAGCTGGTCACTGCCGGGGATCTGGACCTGGGGTTCATGACCCTGTTCGAAAGCCAGCGGGATGACAATGAATACCAGAATCTGTATGAAGAAGAGATCCTCATTGCGGTGCCGGAAGCCTGGAATCTGGAAGGGGCCGTAATGGAAGCCGGAAAAAGACGGCCCCGGCTGCCCCTCCTGGCCCTGAAGGACCGGCCCATGATCCTGCTCCGGAAGCAGACCACCATGCGTCCGGTGCTGGACCGGCTGTTCCGGGCCCGGCAGGTGGTGCCGCAGATCCTGTTCGACACCGCCAACCCTGCCACCATCCTGGAAATGGTCCGGGCCGGGATCTGCTGCGGCATCGTGGCGGAATCCACTGCCCAGGGCTTCGAACAGGGGATCCGGTACTATTCCTTTGAAAAGCCCCTCCGCTGGAACGTGGCAGTCAGCTACCCCAAAGGAGCCTTTTTGAACCAGGCGGAGAATTTGTTCATCCAGCAGGCCCGGGAGTACTGGATGCAAAAAGCCAAAGTGCAGAGTGCAGAGCAAAAGTGAAAAATAAAACGCAGAATGACCCAAAGGGCTGCTCCTGCGCAGGAGCAGCCCTTTGGGTCTGTTGGTTTCCAAGGATGTATGAGTTTGGTACACAGTTGGCGAAAGAAGATTACCGAAAGATACCCAGCACGTAGCCGGCCACCAGCCACATGATGTTCATGACCCACAAGGGCAAAGATTACATATCCGGGAGCCGGAACCACACTGAGGCCTACAATCAGCAGCACTGTAAGCAGCAGGTTGAACCAGAACAGTTTGGGCCGACGGAGTTCGGACTGGTCCTTCTTCTCCATATCTTCCATAATGACGCTTTCATCCACCTGCCGGAGCCCAACAGAGATCTTACCCCAAAATCCCTGTTTTATCTCAGCAATCCTGCCTCATACGCAATGAACAAAATGGTAAAGCCTGCCAGGTACAGGAATCCGAATACACCCAGCCAGAACAGGCCGCCCTTGACTTTGTTCGCTCCCGTCCGCACCAGGGAGAAGTTCAGCAGTGCAAAGAACGGAGTGGAAACAAAGGAGCAGATCATGGCGAAGTAGAGCATGGTGGCCACATCACTCATGAAGCCGGAAATGATGACAATCCCGATCAGGGCCGTAACCGTCATCCAGATGTTCAGGTTCCGGGTGGAGCTGTGATCCTTTTTCAGCAGCAGCCGGAGGGCCTCATCGTTGGCACGGGAGTAGCCGTCGATAACGGTAAGGGTGGTCCCGAACATGCACAGGAAAGCAATCAGGGCAATGAGCAGTTTGGACCAGGATCCGATGGCAAAGGCGTACATTTTGATCAGCTGGCCGATATAGGCAACACCGGCTGCCTCGACCTTTTCACCGCTGCCGTACTGGACCAGTGCCCCCAGGGCCATGAAGACCAGGGCAAGGATTGCCGTACCGATGTAGCCCACGTTGAAGTCGAAGATGCCATCCTTGAAACTGACCGGATTCAGGCGGCGTTTCGCAACCACCCACATGGAATTCAACGCGGAGATTTCAATGGGTGCCGGCATCCAGCCCATCAGGGCCACGATAAAGCCGAGAGATGTCAGCGTCCAGGGATTGGGTGCCACAAAATCCTGTGCCATGGGCATACCGCCTTTGAAGGCTGCGATAATTACGGCAGATACCGTAGAAACGGTCAGGGCAATCATGATCCCTTTGGAAAGCCCATCCAGGAAACGGTACTGTCCCAGGATCAGCATTCCCCAGGTAATGGCAATGACCATGGTGCTGGCCATGGGGATGCTCACGGCAAAGTTCACGCCCACCGCCATGAAGATGAATTTCAGGATTGCAGCACAAATAATGCTGACGGCGGCAGTGTTGACCATGGCGGCAAACACGTTCAGTATGAAGAATACCCCGAGATACAGATTGCCTTTTCTCTGATACCCTTGCAGCAGGGACTCATTGGTGGACAGGGTATAATGGACACCAAAACGGAAAAACGGATACTTGCAAAGGTTCGCAAGGATAATGATGATGGCCAGCTGCCACCCGTAAATGGCCCCTGCCTGGGTGGAAGCAACAATGTGGGATCCGCCCACAGCAGCCGATGCCATCAGGATACCCGGCCCCAGTGCCCGGAGTTTGGAATGCCAGCTGGAGACCTGACTGTTCTCTTCGGCATCTTCCATTGTTTTTTCAATGGTTAAAGACTCTTGCATGATAAAACCGCCCCTCATTCAATTCTGCACTCATAAAACAATGAGTGATGACGGCTATTCTACCATGGCATATCATAGAAATCAAGTATTTTATCGAAGAATTTTTATTCATCAACTTGTCAACTTTGTTTTTATTCAAATGCAATTATTGGAAAATGATACATTTGTTATCTCTTCATTTGTGGTATCTGTCTTTTCAGAACGGACAAACAGAGTATGCAATCCAATCCGGTCTTCTTCCCGGCCCCCCTTTTGATCTCGGGCAACGTCTGTTGTGCAAAGGTTGTATAGAGGTTGGATAAGAAGCCGTTAGAGACACATAGCCATATACAAGGGAAGGAATCCGATTCCTTCTTTCATCTGCAGATCCCGGGTATAGAGGATGTACCGTTCTTCCATTTTCAATTGGTACTTTTTCACCAGATAGTCAAAGGATTTATGGGTCTGGTAGCCTGAGGATTTCACTTCCAGGGGGCAGAGTTTCTTATTCCTCACAATCAGGAAATCAATCTCATAAGAATTCTCCCTTTGGCTGCCTTCAGGACAGTAGCGGTATTCATGGAAATACAGGCCATGCCCGGCCGCCCGCAGCATCTGGGCCACCATGTTTTCCATAACCATTCCCTCATTGATTCCCAAACGCCCGGTAATCAGCGCTTTGTACAAGGCATCTCCTGTTTCTGCATCACTGCGCATGATCTGGGTCACCAAAAGCCCCGTATCCCCCATATACAGTTTAAAATTGCTCCGGTCCGCAAACAGTTCCAGTGCTGGTTCCGGTTTGGTTACGTTGATGCATTCATTGCCGATCATAGAATCCGCTATAAAGGAAACGGCTTCTACATAGTTCCGATACCGTGCATTTTTTCCCAACAGGGACAGTTTGAAATGAGAATTCTTGTTTTCCAATTGTTCCGGAATCGTACGGAATACCACGGAAGCCTTGTCATGATTCTGCTGATCATATTTTGCCAGGTCTTCCTCATACAGGTCCAGGATATTGCGTTTGATGAAATCGATCTGGGCGAAATCCTTCCCTTCCACAAGGGCCTCCACTGCCTGGGGCATTCCCCCCACGGCCATGTAGGTGCGGAACTTTTTCATGATGACCCGATGGATTTTATCCCCCAACGGTTTTCTCCGGGCAAAGGCGTCCCTGATGGCTGGTCCCGTGATTTCGTCCTGGATGGCCCACAGATACTCTTCAAAATCCATGGGAAACATCCTGATCCGATATTCTTCGGAAGGGATCAGGATATTTTGTACATTCTTGCGGATGGAAATCAGAGAACCGGTTTCCAGATAATCATACCGGCCGTCCTTCACCAGATACTTGATGGCCTGTCTGGCTTCCGGGAAAAGCTGTACCTCGTCAAAAATAATGGCACAGCGTTTTCCCTTGAGGGATTTTCCTTTCAAAAGGAACAGAGTACGAAAAAAAGCATCCAAATCGTTCAGATTTTCCCGAAAATTTTCTCTGATGTCCTGATTTTCCAGAGCAAAATCCAAAATCAGATAGTCATCATACTCGTTTTTTGCAAATTCCTCAATGATGGTACTTTTTCCAATACGCCGTGCCCCTTCCAGCAGTACCGCCGTAGAACCGGCTGCCATTTTTTTCCAATACAGCAGTTTTTCATAGACCTTTCTCCGAAACAGCACGCTGAACCCTCCTTTAACATATCTTACACAAAATGAAAAGTGTTTATGGCTCTTTCAGCACGAAAATGATAAATCTTTTAGGTTATTATAGCACGAAAACAGTAAATGTTTTTGGCTATTTTTGCACGAAAACGATAAATCTTTTTAAAATTATCTCCTGTTTTTTTCGTGACTTTATAAGAAGGGGTGGCCGGGCATCCTGCGGGCGGCCGGGCCTGCCGCCCCTACACCCCCTACGAGTTCCCTCTACGGGACAGGGCTTTATTTTGCCAATAAAATAAATTTCGTACCAAAAATATTGTAATTTTAATATTTTTGGTACGAAATTTATTGATTATGTGATTTATTTCCCTTGAAAAATATTTTTATTTTTCATCTTGTTTTATAAATAGCCCCTTCATTTCCCCATATGATCCCGGATTCCCCGGCTCTGCTGTTTTTCGGCAGCCTTTTTCCAGGTCTCCCGGTTCTTTTTGGTGGGAGCCGGTTCGGATTCCCCGAAAATAGCCCGTACCCAGTGCCCGTCAGTGGGATTGGGCATCAGGATGAATTTTTTCCCGAACAGATCCTTGTCCTTTTCCATCAGGTCATTCCGCTGGTCCACATCCTTCACATAATATACCCGCTGGAAATCATTCAGGCTGTCTCCCAGATACACGGCGATATTGTGGGTCTGGGCGATTTTCTTCTGTTCCTTTTCCTTGTTGGAGGTGTCGATGAGCACGGTGAGATGGTCTTTGTCCGCATAGGGGAACTGCAGATCCTGAAGGTTCTTCAGGGCATAGCCATAGGTGCCTTCTCCCTGGTCCCGGCTGGTGACGTAGAACACTTCCACCCCTTTGGATTTGCAATAGTTGAGAAAGTCCACTGCCCCAGGGGCTGTGGTCAGTTTATCCTGTTTGATAGGCTCATCCCACATGGGATCATCGAAAGCATCATGTTTGGTGGCAATCATGGACCCCCAGTAGTCCGGATGGAGGATCAGTGTATCATCCACGTCAGTGACCACGCACAGGGGTTTGTCCCCGGATTTTTGGGCGGCCAAAGCCTGATCCACCCGTTCCTGGGCAATGTTGAAGGCCTGGTAGAATTGCCGGGAAAGTGTTCTTCTGTACTTTACGAAAATCTTGTTTTTCCATTTCTGTTCGTCTGTACTTTACGTTTTTCTATTTATAGGATAAAGTGTTAAATATAAAATTTTACTGAATGGAATCATCCACAAAAATATCCTTGTTTTTTGTTGGAATAAAAAAATGCAAAATACCCCGGTGCCACACACCGGGGGATTTCCGTGCTTCAAGGACATGGTTAATCGTCTGCCTATGACCAATCCTCTTTTGCTGCTTTTTACGCTTCCAGTATTCTTTTGGGGTTTTTCTTAAAACACCAATCCAATTCATCCTGGGACAAGCCATTTTCCAACAACATTTCGGCAAACATTTCCATCGCTTCATCCGGATACGGTGAGGAGGGCTGTCCCACATCAGAGGAAAGGAGCACATGATCCGCTCCCAGCTCCCGGATTTCCTCCACCAGCTCTTCAATCGGGGTATCTCCCCGACGTACATTGAAAAAGCAGTGTTCTACGAAACCTCCCAATTGGACAACTTTCTTTCTTTCTGCCTTCGTATAATAATCGGCAGGATTATCCGCATGGGTGGCTATCAATGTCCGGATTCCCAGTTCCTTTCCTTTCTGCAGAACAGCCAGGCCTTCTTGGGCACTGATATGCCCGGTAGCCAGAGCCATTCCGCATCGAGCCACAGTTTCCAGTACGGATACCACCTCTGGTTTCAGCTTTCCTTCAGGATCCAAAAGATAGAGATAGGAATCTGCTTCCTGCTTTGTCAGTTCTGGCTTTTTTTTCTGTTGATAACTGCGGGCTTCCAAAGTGGGCATCCAGCAAATCCGCCCGCCCAGTTTGCTGCAATTCTCCACGGCATAAGGGTTCATCCCTCCTACCGTCCTATTCAGGACAATCCCTCCCACAATAAGCATGGACGGATATCTGGATTGGAGAAGAGCAGCCCGGCTGGCAGTCTCAGAAAAATGATTCTTCAGGACAAATCCCGCAAATTTCTTTTTTGACAGCTGTTCGGCAACTTCTTCATCTGAAAATTTTCGTGGAGATACATCCGGTCCTGGATGAAGATGAATATCATAGAATCCTTTACAGGAAATCTTCATTGCAATTCCTCCTTAATATGGCAGGAAAACAGGAATCAACCCAACAATTACCAGATACGTTAAAACTACCATGGGAATCCCAATTTTTAAAAAATCCAGAAATTTATACTGGGTCCAGCCTACCGTCATCATATTTTGAGGTGCCGCAAAAGGAGTGGCATAAGAAGCAGCCCCAGCCAGGGTAATGATCATGGCCACCGGATAAGGACTGACTCCAATCTGTTGTGCAATGGAAATCCCTATGGGCATGAACACCAATATAGTTGGAATATTGGACATAATCTGAGTCAGCCCAGCAGCAGCCCAGAACATAACAGTAGAAATCATGAAAGGGCTGGGATTGTCGCCAAGGATATGGATGATCAGATCCGCTACGGCCTGACCAGCGCCACTGTTCTTTACCCCGGTTGAAATTACACTCAAAGCTCCTACCAGAATCAAGCAGTTCCAATCAATGGCCTTCAAGGCCTCTTTCAAAGTCATACAGCGGGTTGCCACAATAACGCAGGCCCCCAATACAGCCGCCACATGCATGGGTACAGCCTTGATTCCGGAAGCAATGACGGCCAGAACCACCAGCATGGTAATGGAAGCGATGGTCGCTTTGGATTTATTCAGCTCTTTCTTTTCTGTTTTGGCAAATTCAGGAATGTATCCCGTATCGGGGATCATCCGGGACCCAATAAAGGTAAAGTACAAGGTTCCGATGATGCATACCCCAATACCGAAAGGGGTAATGCTGAAAAAGCCAAATGGTGTCAATCCCAGTTCTCCCATGGAAGCAGCTGCGGCAGCATTGGATCCCACACCAACCAACGTGACGAATCCTCCGAACTGAGCACCAAACAGCAAGCCCAAAAGTGCCCGGGACGGCCCAATTCCAGCAGCCACACACATGGCCGTGACCAGAGGAGCCATCGCCACCATTACCCCGATATTGCTGCAGACAGAACTGAGAAGGCAGGAAACGATCAATGTGGCCAGAATGATATTCCGTTCGCTTTTTCCCGTAAGAGCCACCATTTTCTTGCCAATGGCATCGGTAATCCCGGTGTGGAATAAAGACGCTCCCACAACCATCATCCCGGCAAGCAGGATATTGGTATTGTTGTCATAAGCGGCAAAAACCGTATTCATTTTCACAATGCCGAAGAAGCCATAGGACAAGGATGCCAGAATGGCTGTAACGGCAATGGGAAATGGTTCCCATATAAAACATATAATTGTAATTGCCAGAATGCCTAAGGCAAGAGCCATCGGTGTCATAAATAAATTCCTCCCTTGGTACGTGCTTTTTACGCCCCTTATCCGGTGCTAGCTTCCGCAAGGGCATTTCTTGTTCGCAATAGTATGATAACTTATTCTGTCAACAAAGTAAAACATATATATTTTAACTGTTTAACAAAATAATTTTGTTGAATGATTGTATAATTAAATTGAAACGACCATAGGATCATACAATCACAAAGAAAATCCGTACAACCTTTGTTTTTCGGGTTGTACGGATTTTTTACGGCTCCCTGACAGACCTTTCCAACTGGGATTTGTCTTTTTTAGAAATCAAACATCCCTGCAGGTGCTTTGTCCGGTTTTTTTGTATCTGTATAGGTTTTGGCCGTTTCGTAATCCACATCGTGGATGGGCCAGGTAGGTTCCTTGCCTTCATAGACTTCTTCGACTCCCATGGCAGAGAAGTAAGAAGCTCTATGGGCTGCTTCCGTTGTATTCCCGCCGATGTGAGGATAAATGATCACATTGTCCAGGGTCAGCAGGGGATTCTTGGGATCCACCGGTTCTTTCCGGATGGCGTCCAGGCCTGCCCCAGCGATGACTCCGTCCTTGCAGGCTTCATACAGATCTTCTTCCACCACCAGGGCGCCCCGGGCCGTATTAATCAGGAAAGCAGTAGGTTTCATCTTGGCCAGGGTTTCCTTGTTGATCATATTTCGGGTTACTGGAGTGTTGGGCGCATGAAGGGAAACGTAATCACTTTCCGTAAGGATCCGATCCAGATCCCGGACCACTTCCACTCCATCAGGGAAATCTTTGGCCGGTTTATAAGGATCGTAGCACAGTACGTTCATTTCCATAGCCAGGCACCGTTTCGCCACCCGGCTGCCGATGTTTCCACAGCCCACAATCCCTACGGTCTTGCCATTCAGGGTATTCTTGCGGACTTTCAATTTTGCTTTATAAAAATCATTTACCCAGGTTTTATGCAGCACAGTCACATTCCGGCTGCATTCCAGCATCAGCAGCAGAGCCGTTTCCGCCACAGATGTGCTGTTGGCCACCGGTGCATACAGGGCCTGGACCCCATTGTCATGGCAGGCCTTCACATCCAGGGCATCAAATCCGGCACCATGGCGGACAATGACTTTTAAATTGGGATCAGCTTCAATGACTTCCCGGGTAATGGGCGTAATCCGGACAATCATGGCATCTGGTTGATGTTCCTTGAAATCAGCCAGTACATCAGCCGTTTCAAATCCTCGCCCCTGAATGATGGTATGACCGGCTTTTTCCAACAATTCCCGTCCTTCACTCATGATTTCCTGTGGTAATAAGATTTTCCAGCCCATTTGTATCACACGCTCCTTTGCAATTTCATCATGCCAGATGATTTCTTTTCTTCTTCACAAATTCCAAACAGTTTCTGTCAGCCTTTCCCATTCTATCTGTTCATCCGTTGATCTTTCCGATAAGCAGCCAAAGCACCGTTAATTCAGTGCCCGTCTGGTGTTGAAAAACATGAACCCTATGACTAGAAATGCTACCATAATGGCAGCCCCCACACCTGCCGTAAGGCCTACCCCGCTGCTGAGCCAGATGGGCGTCAGTCCCACAAAGATATCCTTCCAGGACATGAGGGTGGAATAGATCCCGTGACTGTCCCCGGCATGGGATTCAGAGTTGGGGTCGATGGAACGGACCAGGGCCAGACCGGTGGACGTATTGCCGGTGGCTGCCCCGAAGCACATGCAGGCTTTTTCGAACCATTCTTCCTTGGCGAACTTCCGGGCACAGAACAGCACCAGGGGCACGGTCAGGGCGGTCATCACCACACAGTAGATGGCCAGGGGCGCCGCATAAGTGGAAACGAACTTCAGGTTCAGGGTGGCCATGGCAGTAAACACCACCAGTTCCAGGAAGAATCCGGACAGCAGTTTGACGGTCTTCAGATCCACGAATTTTTCCAGATGGAGCTGCTCAATGATGGCCCACATCACCGCACCCCCTACCACACCGTGGAGCACGCTGGGCAGGTGCAGGGCCTTGAAGGCCGGGAAGGTGTTCAGGAAACCGAAGATCTGCTGCCCGATGAACAGGGCTCCCATGAGCCAGGCAAACTGCAGGGCCAGGTGGTTGATGCTGATGGAAGTGGTCACCGTGCTCCCTACGGATTTCCGCTGGTCAGCCGGCAGGGCGCCCCCGTAGAAGTAATCCGGCTGTTTGGTGGGTTCCTTCACATAGGTCCCCCAGCCTTTCCGAACCCCGTAGTTCACCAGGGCCATCCCCACGGTCATGGCCACAATCAGCCCCACCGTAGACAGCACCATGGCAATGGCCATATGGCCTTCATAACCCAGCTTTTCGAAAGAAGCGGCAGCCGCTGCTGCGGTCCCGTGGCCCCCGTGGAAGGAGAAGACCCCCAGGACTCCCCAGCCTACCGGCAGTCCCGGCCAGGCGCCTCTCAGGAAAGCTCCCAGGAGCGTGCCCACGCACATCTGCATGCCATAGGCCGGCATGGGCAGACACACATAGTCCAGGTAGGAGTGGAGCATTTTCCGGTTGAAGCTGACCCCGAACACCAGGGACACCATGACGATGTCGATCAGGACGCCGGGGACACTGCCCAACACTTTGGGTACGGTAATCAAACCTGCACCCTGCTGACCAAGTGCCAGCATAATCAGTCCTCCCACCAGGGAAGCAGGCAAAAACAGTTTCTGCAGGGGCTTTATAAATTCACGGACGAAGAACCCCAGCAGAATAAACATACTTACGGCCGTCATCATATTCATCAATGCTCTGATTGTCATATTGCACCTCGGACGTATCTTCCAGTTTCTATAAGTATAAAATTTCAGTCATCTTTTGAGAAAAGGGAAGGACGGGAACTGAAGGTTTCCGTCCTTCTCATGAGGGGTAGAGGGTTTGTCCTGCTGTTTCTTATTCGTTCCAGGCCTTGTCCAGGATCTCCACTTCTTTCTTTTCGATCAGGGCATCCACCCATTCCCGTTTGGCTCTGCCTTCCTGGGCGGCCAACAGCTTGGCTTCGTCTTTTTCCTGGAAAGCCCGGGCATTCTTCAGCACGGTTTCCGCTTCCTGGAGAGGGATCACGATGACACCGTCTTCATCCATTACGATGATATCCCCCGGGTTGATGCTGATGCCGCCGCAGGAGATGGGCACGTTGATTTCCCCGGGTCCTTCTTTATACGGGCCGGCCGGGTTGGTTCCCGTTGCATAAATCGGCATTTCCATTTTCCGGACGGCATCGATATCCCGGATGGGCCCATCGATGATGATGCCGGCAGCGCCCCGGGAAGCCAGGTAGGTGAACATAATTTCTCCGATCAGGGACCGGTAGCTTTCGCCGCCGTCATTGGAAAGGATGATCACGTCGCCAGGTTTGGCCATGTTCAGGGCTTTGTGGAGCATCAGGTTGTCCCCGCTGCGGGTCTTGATGGTGAGGGCGCGGCCCACGTTGATGGGGTTCTTGGGAGCGCTCTGGAGTTTGATCCGGGGATGCATCCCCACCAGACGGCCCATGGTGTCAGAAATGTTGGCGGCGGGAATGGTGCTGAAGGCATCCAGCAGTTCCTGGGGAGCTTCCGGTTTTTTCAGGAAAATACGGTTTCCAATAGACATAATCAATTCCTCCTCAAAGTATATCTTGAATGTTTTTTTCCATGACAGGTTATTTCGGTTTTTCTGTCATTTCCTTTTGACACCTGTATCATAAATCCTTGCGACAACAAAGTAAAACAGTTATAATTTGGATATATAACAAATTATTTTTGTAGCATAATCCATGCCTGTGCAAAGGAGGAATCTTCATGGATCTGGAAAGTCTCCACTATTTTGCCGAACTGACCAAGGACCTGAACATGACCCAGACGGCCAAACGGCTGTACCTGTCCCAGCAGACCCTGTCCAACCACATAGCCCGGCTGGAACGGTACTGCGGCACGGCCCTGTTCTACCGGAAGCCCCGGCTGTCCCTGACTCCCGCCGGCCTGGCCCTGCTGCATTTTTCCAGCAGCATCCTGACCCAGGAACGGGAATTCAAGGAGGTGCTTTCGGACCTGATCGACGAATCCAGCGGGGTCATCCGGTTCGGAGCCAGCTTCGTCCGGTACAACTACATGCTCCCCAGCATCCTGCCCACCTTTTCCCAGAGATACCCCCAGGTGTCCCTCCAGCTTACGGATGACACTTCCGGCCATCTGATGGCCAAACTGGACCAGGGGGAACTGGATGTGATCCTGTCCGTGCGGAACGAAAATCTTCCCGGTCTGTCCAGCACCCTGCTGTTGTCCAACCAGTTGTACCTGCTGGTTTCCGACCGGCTGCTGGAACAGTACTACGGCCCGGCGGCCCAGGCCATCAAGGAGCAGTCCCGCCGGGGAGCCCAGCTGGAGGATTTTGCCAAACTGCCCTTCCTGCTGATCACACCCCCCAACAAACTGGGTACCCTGATCGCCAACTGCTTCGAAGAAGCCGGGGTGATCCCCCGGGTGTACCTGTCCACCAGTTACATGCGGATGGGCGGGGCCCTGGCCTCCCAGGGGCTCTGTGCCGCCTTTTCCACCACCATGCCCCTGTACAAGCTCCAGCAGAATCTGGCGGAGGATGTGAACGTGTTCCCGGTGCTCTACAAACGGCACCCGGTGAGCCACGACCTGTACCTGGCCTACTACGAAAACCGCTACCACCCCCAGTACACCCAGTACTTCATCCAGCTGCTCCGGGAATATTACAGCCAAATCGACGCCCTGGATCTCACCAGGATTAGGGAATAAGGAAAGGGGGTGTGAAAAAATGCTTTTTCACACCCCGTCACTAGTCACTAGTCTCTAGTCTAGTCTCTAGCCGATGGAAGCCAGCTGACGCAAGCGAAATAAAGGCGCTGTGGATGATTTTTTCACAGCGCCTTCTTCCATATCATTTTCTCTTCTTTGCTTCTTCCAATAGAGGATCTACGATCTGTTCCCATTGGGTAGGAGCAGCATCCACGAACTTCTCCGCAAAATCAAAAGGCACCAGCATTTCATGGGATGCTTTAGCGGCTACGGTCATCAGTGGTTCCACCCCGGCATCCTTCAGCAGGTCGATGGACCCTTCCAGTTCATGGCCTCTCCGTTTGGCATGGACACCGGTACCGGTGACCAGACGGTTCAGATGGGACACAAAGGGCGTGCCGTCCAGGGATTTGGACAGGGAATTCACCACTTCTTCGGCCACTCCATAGGCATGGGCCCCTTCCAGCATTTCGATCATCAGGCTGGCAATCCCCTTCATGAAAATGCTGCGCACCAGTTTGATGGCGGAAGCGGAACCGGCTTTTTCCCCGGCCAGGGTGATGTCCATATGGTAGGGTGCCATGGTTTCCTTGAAGGCAGCGGCCCCGTTGCCGCTGGCGGTGATGGGCACCTGGTGTTTCTTTTTGGGCAGGGATCCCAGCATGGCCCCGTCGGTGAACAGGACGCCAGTGTCTTTGATCTTTTCCCAGATGGCCTGTTTGGTGGCCGGGGTGGAAGCGCTTACATCCACATACAGCTGGCCTTTCCGCAGATGGTCTTTGATTTCGTCACAGACCCCCATGGTGAAGGTGGAGGGAACCGCGGCAAAAACCACATCCGCCCAGTCCACCAGGTCCCTGGAATCGTCCACCAGGGTAACATGGGCTTCTTCCGCCCGTTTGTGGACCAGTTTCCCCATGACTTCATGGTTCTGCATGGCGTCGTGGGCCTTGATGCCCCGGATGCCTTCCCCATACAACCCTTGTGCAATGTTGAATGCCGCTTCGCCGAAACCGATAAATCCAATATTCATATCCATATCCTCCCGAATCACAGATTCTCTTGTTTTCTCTTTGCAATTGTATGATACGGGATTTTACCAACAAAGTAAAACAGTTATAGTTTGAAATATTGACAAATTTTCTTTGTGAATGTTCCAGCAGCAAAAAAACAAAAGGCAGCCGGAGACCGGCTGCCTTCCTTCTTCCAGTGACTAGTGACAGAACGGCTGCTCAGGGCAGCCGTTCTCTTTACAGCGTTACGAAATCCGCGCTCTGGATACCGTCCAGGCCGGCGATCATCTGCAGGGTGGCTTTTTCCACCGGGCTGTCCACGGTCATGATCATCATGGCGTTGCCGGTCTTGGGCTTCCGGGCCACCTGCATGTTGGCGATATTCACATGGGCCGCTCCCAAGAGGGTCCCCATCTGGCCGATCATCCCGGGCTTGTCGTCGTTCTTGGCCAGGATCATGTAGTGTTCCGGCACCAGGTCATAGTGATAGCCCTGGACTTCCGTAATATGCGGGGTTTCGTCGGGAGCCACCATACCGGCAGCGGTAAAGGTCTTGTTCCCGCTGGAAATCTTCACGGAAACCCGGTTCATCCGTTCTTCCCCGTTCATCTTGCCTTCCACCACGGCTACACCCCGGGTTTCCGCAGCCAGTTCGGCGTTGACCATGTTCACCCGTTCCTTCAGGATGGGATCGAACAGGCCCTTCAGGATGCTCCGGGTGATCAGGGTGGTTTCCAGGTTGGCGGCCGGCCCTTCGTAGACCACTTCCACCTTGTCCACCGGGTCTTTTTCCATCTGGTAGTACAGTTTGCCCAGGCATTCACCCAGCTGCAGGTAGCCCATCATCCCTTCCAGTTCCTGAGGATGGAGAGCCGGCAGGTTTACCGCATTGGGCACCATCTGGCCGTTGAGCACATTCACCACTTCCTGGGCAATGGAAATGCCCACCTTGTCCTGGGCTTCCACGGTATCCGCGCCCAGGTGAGGTGTCAGCACGCACTGTTCCAGCCCGATCAGGGGAGAAATGGGTTTGGGTTCATCCACCAGCACATCCAGACCAATGCTGGCCACCTGGCCTTCCTTGATGGCATCGGCCACAGCCTGTTCGTTGTACAGGCCGCCCCGGGCACAGTTCACCAGCCGGACGCCCTTCTTGCATTTCTTCAGTTCTTCCTTGCCGATCATGTTGATGGTTTCTTCGGTCTTGGGAGTATGGATGGTGATCACATCGGCCTTGGCCAGCAGATCATCCAGGGTTTCGCATTTTTCCACTCCCAGCCGTTTGAACCGGGAATCAGGGATATAGGGATCGTAGGCGATGACTTTCATTTCAAAAGCCTGCATCCGTTTAGTCACCAGGGTACCGATCCGGCCCAGGCCGATGATGCCCAGAGTCTTGTGGTACAGTTCCACGCCCTTCAGGTTCTTCCGGTCCCACACCCGGCTTTCGATCATTTTCTGGGCTTTCACCGTGTTCCGGCAGGAAGCCAGCATCAGGCCGATGGTGTGTTCGGCAGCGGAAATCACATTGGCTTCCGGGGTGTTCACCACAATGATCCCCCGTTTGGTGGCCCCTTCGATATCGATGTTGTCCACCCCGTTGCCGGCGCGGCCCACCACTTTCAGGTTCCTGGCGGCCTGGTAGAATTCTTCGTTGACTTTGGTTACGCTGCGGACGATGATGGCATCATAATCCCCCACAATTTTCAGCAGCTCTTCCCGGGGAATGTCGAATTTTACAGTTACTTCCAGATCCGGCTGGGCTTTCAGCATTTCCACGCCTTTGTCAGAAATCCGTTCCACCACGATGACTTTTTTCTTGTCCATGTTTTTTCTCTCCTTGTTCCCTGTAGGGATAAAATAAAAACTCCCGTGCCTGACCCCCTAAACGGGTATGTCAAGGACGGGAGAACCTCTCACGTGGTGCCACCTTATTTCGCTGCACTGCAGCCTCATTTCCAGGGTAACGGCTTGGCCGGGTGGGTTGCTGCCCCCACCGTCTCAGGAGTGGATTCCACAGGGTCTTCCGCTGCTTCCCACAGCCAGCAGCTCTCTGAAAGAAAAGGCCTTGTGTACTTGGTTCCTTCATGGACACTTTTTTCGGTATATCTATTTAGGTACATCAAGCACTTGCTTACGATTTTACTCATTCTCCCCTGTATTGTCAAGAGTTTTCGTAAATTTTTCCGCCCGGTCCAGGTGCTTTTTCAGAATCCGCGTACGGTCTCCCACGGACTCCATGGCGGACTGGGCTTCCGCCAGCTTCTTTTCCGCCCGTTCCACTGCCGTCTGGAAAGCCCCCAGGTCCGTGTTGATCTGGGCCACCAGCCGCCACACCTGGCTGGTCTGTTTCTGGATCACCAGGGTCCGGAAGCCCATCTGGAGGCTGTTCACCACCGCCGCCAGGGTGGTGGGTCCCACCAGGGTCACCCGGTATTTCCGCTGGAGCTCACTGACAAGCCCCGGCCGGGACACCGCTTCTGCAAAAAGCCCTTCCAGGGGCAGATACAGCAGCCCGAAATCTGTGGAATAAGGAGGCGCGATGTATTTGTCCCGGATGTCTTTTGCCTCGCTTTTCAGCCGGATTTCCAGCTGTTTCAGGGCCAGTGTTTCCCCATCGGCATCCCCGTCTTCCCGGGCCTGGACCAGGCGCTGGTAGTCCTCCAGGGGGAATTTGGCATCGATGGGCAGCCATACCGGGGCATCCCCGGTACGTCCCGGAAGACGGATGGCGAATTCCACCCGTTCCTGGCTCCGGGGACGGATAGCCACATTGGTGCCGTACTGTTCCGGAGCCAGCATATCCCCCAGCAGGTTCCCCAGCTGCATTTCGCCCCAGATCCCCCGGTTCTTCACATTGGTCAGGACCTTTTTCAGGTCTCCCACACCCTGGGCCAGGGACTGCATGGACCCCAGCCCCCGGTTCACCATGGCCAGCCGGTCGCTGACCACGCTCATGGACAGGGTCACCTTCTGATCCAGGCTGTTCCGGAGCCGGTCCGCCTCTTCCCGGGCCTGTTGGGCCCGGATTTCTTCCTGGGCCCCCAGGGATTTCTGGAGCTGGACCAGAAGCACGATGAGCACAAGGAGGGCGCACAATACCGCCCCCAGCAAGATGGTTTCCATGACAGTTTCCGCCTTTCGTAAAATTCTCATTCCATTATAGCAAAAAAGAAGATATGCGAACAGGTGTTTTTACCTTTACCCTCTCTCATTTCTGCGCTATAATTAAATTAATCGCATAACTAATTAACTGCAAAGAGGGGAAGGCTTATGCACAGACGGAATTCGGAAGAAACCATGCAGCGGCTGATAGATGCCGGGGCGGAACTGTTTGACAAAAAGGGGTACCACAATGTTTCCATCAAGGAAATCGGCCGGCTGGCCGGCTGCAACAGTGCTTTGATTTCCTACCATTTTGGCAGCAAACAGGCCCTGTACCAGGCCATCATCGAAAGCCAGCTGGAAGTGCTCCACCAGCTGGAAGACGGGATTGAAAAAGAAGAAAAAATGCCTCTCCAGCGGCTGAAACAGTATCTCCACGCCATCCTGAAAAGCCAGCTGGATCCCCGGCGTCACATGATTATCCTGTACCAGGAGCTGCTGACCCCTTCCGGACTGCTGGATCAGGACTCATGGCACAAGCTGACCCAGATGGGGAATTACGTGGAAAGCCTGCTGATCCAGTCAGTGGAGCAGGGGCAGCTCAAAGCCCCGGTCCAGGACGACGATTATGCCTATGTGACCTTCATTCTGACGGCCATTACGGAAATGCTGTTCCTGGTCAAGGACCGGCCCCTGTCCCTGAATCCGGAAAACCAGCCGCTGGAGCAGCTGCTGGACCGGCTGATCGGATTTGTCCTGAGGGCGCTGATGCCGTGAAAAAGGGGGTGTGAAAAAATGCTTTTTCACACCCCGTCACTAGTCACTAGTCTCTAGTCACTAGCCGATGGAAGCCAGCTGACGCAAGCGAAATAAAGGCGCTGTGGATGATTTTTTCACAGCGCCCTTTTTTTACGCTTCCATCAGATCCGTCATGCTGTGGAGACTGATGGCTATGGTCGATCCGTTGTGGAGCAGGGCCGTTGTGGCCGGAGGCAGGATCCCCATCACCCCCAGGCCGATCAGACCTGCATTGAAGGACACGACGAAATCGTAGTTGAAATTCACCCGCTTCATCAGCAGGGTGCTGATCTGTTTCAGTACCACCAGCTGGCGCAGGTCGTGGGCGGAGATGGTGATATCCGCAATCTCCCGGGCGATGTCCGCCCCTTCGGCAATGGCCACCCCGGCATCCGCTTCGGACAGGGCCGGGGAATCGTTGATGCCGTCCCCCACCATGACCACCCGGTGGCCGCTGGCTTTGGCGTCTTTCACGAACCGGGCCTTATCTTCCGGCAGCACCTCCGCATAGAACTTGTCCACGCCGATTTTGGCCGCCACGGCGGCTGCGGTCCGTTCGCTGTCCCCGGTCATCATCACCAGGTGCTTGAATCCGGCTTTCCGCAGATCCTGGAGCACTGCCGGCGCTTCCGGCCGGAGCGGGTCCTGGATGCAGATGATGGCCACCAGTTTGCCGTCCAGGGCCATGTAGATATGGGAATATTCCTCCGGACGGCTTTCATACAGAGCTTCTTCCCCTTCCGGGATCACACATTTCTCATCATCGAAGATGAAGTGTCCGGATCCGATCACGATCCGTTTGCCCTCCACCATGGAGGCGATCCCGTGGGCCACGATGTATTCCACTTTGCTGTGCATTTCCTCGTGGATCAGCCCTTCTTCCGCCGCCTGGCGCACAATGGCGTTGGCCACCGAATGGGGGAAATGTTCCTCCAGACAGGCCGCGTAGCGCAGCACGGTGGCACGGTCATACCCACTGAAGCAAAGTACATCTGCCACTTTGGGTTTGGCCAGGGTCAGAGTACCGGTCTTGTCGAAGACAATGGTATCCGCCTGGGCCACCGCTTCCAGGAATTTGCCCCCTTTGACGGTGATCTTGTGGGTACTGCATTCCCGCATGGCCGACAGCACCGCCAGGGGCATGGACAGTTTCAGGGCACAGGAGAAGTCCACCATCAGGATGGACATGGCCCGGGTCAGGTTCCGGGTCAGCAGATAGGTGAGCAGGGTCCCTCCCAGGCACCAGGGCACCAGGCTGTCCGCCAGATGGTTGGCCCGGCTTTCCAGGTTGGACTTGAAGGCTTCGGAATCCTGGATCATCTGGACGATCCGGTCGTACCGGTTGGAACCGGCACCGCCTTTCACCCGGATGGTGATTTCCCCGTCTTCCACCACGGTCCCGGCATAGACGGTAAGCCCCGGCGTCTTGTGCACCGGCAGGGATTCCCCGGTCATGGACGCCTGGTTCACCATGGCGTCCCCCCCGGCCACTTCCCCATCCAGAGGAATGGTGCTGCCCATCTTCACGCTGACCAGGTCCCCGGCCTGGATATCGGACAGGGACACTTCCACTTCCGACCCGTCCACCACTTTCCACACTGTGTCGATGTGAAGGGACATGTTGTCCGCCAGATCATGGACGGACTTCTGGTAGGTCCATTCTTCCAGCAGTTCCCCGACCCGCAGCAGCAGCATTACGGAACCGGCGGTACTGATGTCCTTCTGGAGCATGGCCGCCGTAATGGCCGTGGCGTCCAGCACCGGCACATCCAGCCGGCCGTGGCGCAGGGATTGCAGCCCCAACCGGATAAAGCCCAGGGTATGGTACCAGCCCCAGACCATCCGGATGGGCAGGGGCAGGAACCACTTGCAGGCAAAGTGACGGGCCAGCAGGGTGATCAGCCGGTTCCGGTACTGCCGGTTCAGCATCAGGGCTCCAGCCTTTTCTTTGGTGGCTTTCCGCAGGTCCGGATCGTTCATGTTCAGCCGGGCCAGGGCCTTCAAGATCCCTTCCCGGGTCTTCCCCAGATCATCGGGCCGGTACAGCACGGCAATGCCCGCTGCTCCTGAATACAGCTTCACCTTCCGGATCCCGGGGACCCGTTCCAGGCCGCCCAGGATGGCCGCTCCCTGTTCCAGGCTGAAGGAACGGACACTCCGCCCTTCCTGGGCCAGGCAGCGGACCCGGAGACGGCCGGCTGTTTCATGTTGGATTTGAAATTTCATGAGGCTTCGGCTCCTTTCTCTAAGAAAAGAGCTTATTTGGCCTGGTCTTCAATCACGGCAGCCGCCGCTTCTTCCTTGGCTTTTTCTGCCGCTTCCGCCTCTTCCAGCTTCTGGTTTTCTTCTTTGGCAGCGGCTACGATGTCATCAGCCTGTGCCTGGAGGGACGCAGAGCTTTCCGCAGCACATTTCTGCACACGGAGAGCAGCAGCCGTGGTCTTGACCAGAGCTTTTTTCACCAGCTTGGATTTGACCACCCGTTCTCCCAGAAGGCCCAGTACGGCGCCTCCAGCTACCAAACCCGTTTTGATCCAATCTTCTTTTTCCATAGTAAAATGGCTCCCTTCTCGGCTCACAGTTTCTGTGAACCATGGTAAATTTTCCCCGGAGCATTTCGCCTATTAGGAAGCTGTGTAAACATGAGCAGGGCAGAGCGCCCGATCTTTGGGAACGGCCTAATCCACGTCCTCAAAGCCGCATTCAAATCAGATCTCAGGTACCTTACTCCAGTATCAACCGGGATAATGGAATATTATAGCACAGTTATAGCGATTTTGGGGGGTAAGTGGATAAATAGTTAGGATAGGCTCACTCGTAAGGGCGACAGCCCCGGTCGCCCGCAAAGGATTCGTCATTCATCGTAAAAAAAGAACCCGTCCCCCAAAAAGGACGGGTTCTTTCCTTTGGCCGCTGACCGTTGACAACCCCTTTATTTTCTTGCACTCAACTGTTCCACCAATGCCGTCAGCTGGTTCAGCCGGTCGTTCATGGCGTCCAGCTGGGCGTGGACTTTCTGGTTGTCCTGGCGCAGGGCATCGTTGTCGCTGCGCAGCTGCTGGACCGTCCGCATAAGGACAATCCGGCTCTGGAACCGGTCTCTCCGCTGGGGATCCAGGGAGAAGGTCACCCCGGCATTCACCATGTTCTCCCCGCCGCCGAAGCTGCCGCCCACATTGAAGCGGACGCTTTCCGTCGGCTGGTAGAAGGCCCCGATGGCCGCCGCATTGGCGCTCCGGTAATGGCCGAAGCCCGCGGCAAAGTTCAGTTTGTCCTCAGGATCGAATTCCAGGGGATGGAGGGCCGCCAGGGCAGAGGCACCGGCCCCCACCCGGTCCACCCGGCTGTCCAGACGGGTGATGGCGTTGCTCACGCCGCTGACCACCCCGCCCAGCTGGCTCACGTTCACCGCATCGGTAGGTTTGGTCCCGGGAGCCACGTCATGGATTTGCTGGCCGCCCATGGAGACATTGCCATTGCTGACTTCCACAGCGTGCGTGCCTTCCCCATCGGATGCGATTTTGATGCCGCTGCTGGTTACGGTGGTCCCGGCGGATCCGGTACTGCTATGGACGGTCAGACCCTCGTTGTTCAGGGTGCTGCTGCCGGTGGTAACGCTGGTGAGGCCGTTCAATTCCTTAGACAGCCTGATGTCCAGGCCCTCCCCGTTGGCGTTTTTCACCACGCCGATGTTCTTGTCAGTGAGTTTCGTGGTATCTGCCCCGCCGGACAGCTTCATGGATTCGCCCAGTTTTTTGGAGATTTTTTCTCCGTCGTCCCCGGTAAAGTCCCGGGTGCCCAGGCTGTCCACGGCCCTTTTGGCGGCATCGCCAGCCAGTTTCTTCACATCGCCGATGTTGGCGGCGTTGGTGTTGTCGCTGTCGTCCCCCTTGACGATACCACTGTGCACTTTGATGATGTTCTTGCCGCCAACGTCGATACCATCTTTGTTGATGGTCACTCCGCCGGCTTTGAGAGAACCCTCAGTGCCAAGATCCACCTGGTTGTTCAGCTTGATGTCGATGGACTTGCCATCTTCCGAAACAGCAGTGGTGATATTGCCATCCCCATGGATGCCAATGGTACTGCCCAGATTCTGTTTAACGTCCGACTTACCACTGGTATTGGCCTTATCCGCCGTCAGCCCGAAGCCGCCGCCCTGCTGGGAATTAATGATGCTCCCTTTCATCAGGACCAGCTGTTCTTCCGTGGCTGCCCGATGGCTGGCACCAAACCCGGCCACATCCAGGGTTGTGTTGGTCAGCCCGGTGAGGCTGTCGATGCCGGTGAGATCTTTGGCCAGCTTCAGCTGCAAACCATCGGAAGAAGCCACCACGCCGATATTGGAACCAGTGGACAGACTATCTTTATCCGTCACGCCCCCGTAAATCTTCAAAGTGCCGTTCAAAGTCCGGCTTATATTGTCCTCAGTATCTCCGGCAAAGATCAGACCATCATCCATGGTAGCCACATCATGGGGAGTGTTGCTCTGATCCGTATAGGTGAGACGGGTCTGGTCCTGCTGGGCCAGGTTCTTGGCACCGGTATAGACGGATACCGCAGCCCTGGTTCCAGCCGTGGTTCCCGTCAGGTCCAGATAGCCTGCGCCATCAGCCTGGCGGAGGGCAGCGGCCTGATTGCCATTATCGCTCAGGGCAATCCCGGTATCGCCAGTGATGTTCACCTCTTTGGCAGACTTGCCCTTGAACTGCATGCTGCCGTCTGTGCCTTCGATGGTTTTACCATCCCCATGGACACCGACTTCCAGATGATCCTGGAGTTCTACGGAAACGTAATCCTCGTTGTTATGGTCTTTCTTCACCTTGGTCAGGATATTAGCCTTGCTGCGATCCCAGAAATCCCCGGAGCCGTCATTCTGTTCATTGGTCACAGGGGCATCCCCGAAAATCCGGATGGCACTGCCCAGATTCTGTTCGATGGTGGCATCCACGGCTTCGCCTCTGCCACCGGCCGTAATGGCAAATGTCCCGCTTCCCAGGACCCGGGTAATGGAATCATTGACCTTCTTCAGCTGGTCTTCCGTAGCCGCCCGGCCGGAGACATAAGTACCATTCCAATCCTTGTTGGAGAGGCCCGTTACATAGTTCCCCGTTTCATTCGTCTGGTTCGAATTCACAACTGTCTGATTCCCCATAACCACCGTGCCGGCTTCCACCGTATGGAGACCGGTGATATCCTTGGCCAGCTGCAGGGAAAGGGTGGTATTGCCGCCAGAATCCTGGCTGGCAATGACGCCGATGTTGTTGTTCTTCGTGGGATCTGTGGAGTTATCCACCAGGTTATCCTTCGTGACACCGCCTTTGATGGTCACTTTCTTATTGAGCGTGGTGTTGGCTGTTTCACCATTATCACCAGAGAGCTGTAAACCATCTTCCAGGGTGGCCACCGTATGAGAATGACCATTACCGCCATCATAGGTAATACGGGACATGGCCGTCTTTAAAGTCGTCGTGTTATCCTGCGTCGTATCGGCATAAGTCGCCTTGATGGAAACAGGACTGATGCTACCGTCCTTATTCTGGCCGTTAATCTTGAGGATACCGGTTTCACCATCAACACCTGGTGCACCTGCTTTCCCCAACGTCATGGTATGCGCATTGAGGTCACGGTCCAGCTGAACGGTCAGGGTACCCGTATCTTTATTAGCCAGGACCTGCACATTGGCGCCGCCATCATAGTCGCGGCCATTTGCACCGGTTCCCTGAATGATCAAGGTATCGCCCAGATTCCGATGAACCGTAGTATCCTCATTATTGCCTTTAAAGTTCAAACCCGTAGCTGTCAGGTCTGTCTTCACACCATTGCTGACAGTCTTCAGGTCGCCAATGGTTGCTGCATGGTTCAACACATCCCCAGCAGCATTTTCAAAGGTCGTACCATCCAGGCCGCTCTGTACATTGGTAATCTGCTTGCCGCCGTTGGACAGACCATCGGTGGTCAGTTTTACCTTGTCCGCATCAGACCCCTGCTTCGGCGTAATGACAACACCATTGCCATCTACCACCGTAGTGGCTCCAGTTATCCCATCCGTAAGGGTCGTCTTCGTCAGGTTCAATTCTTTATTCAGAGAAACGACGATGGCCTTGTTGGCAGAATCTGCTTGCGTGGACAGGTTGATGTCACCGCCAGTAGTAATCTTGATGGAACTGCCGAGATCCTGCTTGACCTCCGTCGCATTCGTGCTGTCAGCATTATCGGCGCTGAGGCCAAAGCCGCCGCCCGTAGCCGAGCCATTGACAATGGACTTGGCCACGTTCTGGAGCTGATCTTCCGTAGCCGCCCGGCCGCTGACGATATCATCGGCATTCCATTTGGTATTGGTCAGGCCAGTGATATAATCCCCAGTCTGGGCATTAGTCCCTTTGCCAGAAGTACCGACATTCTGAGAGCCAATCTTGATTCCCTGCTTACCTGTTTCAGTCGGCGCAAAGCTGATGGTGCCCATATTCGTCAGGTCTTTGTTCAGCTTGATGGTCAGGCCGTCACCGGCATCGTTCTTCACCACACCGATATTGCCGTCCGTCAAGTTTCCAGTAGCAGCCCCGCCCGTGATATTCAAGGTACTGTTGAGTGTCCTGCTGACCACCTTTGTTGAATCGGTCTTGGCATCATCACCGGCAAACTTCATGCCATCGTCCAGGGTGGCAATGGTGTGACGCGTGTTCAGGTCATTGTCTACCGCATATTCCAAACGCGGAGATGTTTCAGCCGTCAAGAAGCCCTTGCCACCATAATTCTGATACAGTGCGGAATAACGGCCACCGTTGTTGCCCAAATGAATGGAACCGTCACTGCCGTCCATCTCAACATAGGCACCTGTAGCGCCAGTTACTCTCACTGTACCATCAACAGTACTGGACCCTGCCGTCAGGCTGTTAGCCGTCAGGTCATTGTCCAACTTCACCGTGATGGTGCCATTGTCCATGGTAGTGGTGATGTTATCCGTGTTATAGGTGTGCTTCTCTTTTGCTGCACCGCCCAACACCCTGACAGTTCCTCCCAGCTGGGCATTGTAGGTATCACTGCCATCCGTTTTTTCAGCAGCATTGGCCTTGAAATTCAGGCCCTGCCGCAGAGCCGCATTGCTGGCAATACCAGAAATCACCACATCCGTAGGAGTACTTCCCGCTACGTTATTTTTCACCTTCAGCGTTACCTTGCCATCGCTGCCTACCGTGTATTCACCACTGTCGGCGGTCACCAGATGGCTGTCCTGATTCAGCACATTGGTCAGGTCAATACCCGGAATGGCAGCACCGCCATTTTTCGTCAGATTCAGGGTCTTACCATCCGTGCTGACACTGCCGCCGGTTACATAGTAATCGTGGAGCCCGGTAAGTTGCCCAGTAGTCTTGTCATTTTTTCTGACTAAAGTCCCTGTGCCTTCCCCATTATTGCCATAAGAAACGGATCCACTTTCTACATAAATATCCGAAGCACTGGCTTCCCCTTTGATGGTTTTCGCTACTTCATTCAGCTGATCTTCCGTAGCTGCCCGGCCGGACATAAAATGATCCGTCACCCATGCTGTATTTTTGAGTCCTGTAATACTGGTAATGTTTGAAGTGGCACTGCCGTTGGCACCGCCGCCGGGCTGGCTGCCGATGTAAATACCATCGGTTCCATCCGTACTTCCCACACGGACCGTGGTAAAGGTTACATTGGGTTGGGTTGCAATGGTAATGGTTTTGCTGCTGTCAGTCGGTGTAAGAGCGATATTATCCCCCGCTGCAAAAGTGAAGGTATTGTTGGCAGGAGTAACCGCCAGGGTCTGGTCTCCCACTTTGGCATTCCAGCCGGCATTCACTGTATCAGACACACTCTTCAGCTGATCTTCCGTAGCCGCACGGCCACTCACAGCTGTACCGTCCCAGGTTTTGTTGGTCAGGCCGGTCAGATAGGTGTCTGCACCAGACTTGCCAAGGGTGGCCCCGCCGATGGCGGCCGTTCCCGTATTCCCATTCAGGGTGACTTTATCTCCCACCATTACAGTTCCGGCCGTGCCATCCAGGGCAATTTTCTTGGCAGCATCACTGCCCAGTGTCACGCTGTCATTCAGGGAAACCTTATAGTCTACCGTTCCATCAGCAGCGGTGGTCTTATCGACTTTCGTATTCGTCCCATCGCCGCTGACGGTTACGATCTTTGCGGCAATATTCTTGACATCGCCGATATTGGCGGCATTGGTGTCTGTTCCATATACCGGATTATTGGAATCATCATATCTGGATGCACCGCTCTTGACCTCAGTGATCTGCTTGCTGCCGCCGCTGATGCCGCTGGTGGTGACACTGGGACCATTATTAATGGTCAGGCCTGTGCCGCTCAGGGTGGAAGAACCGGTAGTCAGACTGCCGTCGGCCCCATTGATGGTGATGGCATTATTGTCCTTCCCCACAGTCACCTTGTCCGCCGTAAGCTGGGTGTCCATCTTCACGGTGATGATGCCGTTGTCATCGATTTCCGTGGTCAGGTTGTCCGTCTTGTAGGTGTGCCCATCCTGAGCATCGTGGGCACGGACGGCCACGGTGCTGCCCAAAGCCCGGTTGACCGTTTTATAAGAGTCATCAGTTCCCTTGGTATTGGCCTGGAAGTTGAGACCTCTGCCAATGGTTTCGGTATTATTGGCAATATTTGTCTTGTTGGCATTCACCACATCGGACACGCTCTTCAGCTGGTCCTCCGTAGCAGCCCGGCCGGATACATAATTGGTCTGCCCTACGGTCCAGGTGGTATTGTCCAATCCGGTGAGATAATCACCGCTCCGAGTGGTATCATTGCCATCGGTCTGCTTGCCCAGCTTGGCGCCGCCGGCCGTCACCGTATCGAGGCCGGTGATGTCCTTGGCCAGTTTCAGGGACAAGGTGGAGCCATTGGCAGTAACGCCGATATTGCTGCCCGCTGCCAGGTTTGTGGCGCCGCCGGAAACCGTCAGGGTGTTGTCCAGAGCCACGCTGCCCGTTCCCGCATCTCCGGCCAGCTTGAGGCCATCGCCGAGGGTAGCCACGGTATGAGCCGTGCCGTCCCCGTCGGTATAGCTGATGCGGCCCGTGCCATTGGTGCCGGCGAGTTCCGGCAAAGCGGCATAGCCCGCCGTGATGGTCGTGGCCTTGTTTGCATTGCTGCTGTCTGCTCCCACAATCTTGATGGAGCCGGCCTGTCCGCCGGAAGTGCCGTTTTCCGTACCGGCCATGACAGAGTCAAACGTCGGATTCTTGTCCAGAGCGATGGAAAGGCGCTTATTGGCCGTATCCGTCAGGACTTTCACATTTTGGGTGGAATATTCCTCGTCTTTCTTGCGGCCGCTGCCCTGGATCTGGAGGGTGCCGCCCTGGTCGAGGTGGACAGAAGTACTCGTGTCATTACCCTGGAAGTTCATGCCCTGGCTTGCCAAGGCTTTGAGCTGGGCCACGTTGACCGCATCCGAATTCTGAGAACCTGCTGCTACATTGGTAATCTGGCGGGTAATCTTGACTCCCGTCGCATCAGTACCGCCTACAGAAACAGCACCAGAGGTAGCTACCCAAGTGGTAGTATCAATATCCGTATCTGCCGACGTGTTGCCTTTATCGCCATCATCTTTAATCAAGATATTCTTGACTTCATCAGGAATCAAATATCCCTGTTCTCCACTTCCTCTATTGGCAATAGAATGAGCACCTAAGGCTACACCACCTTCCGCTGCGGCATTGGCGCTGGTACCAAAGGCGGAAGATTCCACTCCACCTGCCATAGCCGAGTAGCCATAAGCGGCTGAACCAGTTTCCGCAGCTTCTGCACCATAACCAACGGCCACAGCCGCACCATGGTCGGTAGACTCTACATCATCATTCTTCGTACCAGCCTGCGCGCCAAGGCCCATGGCAACGGAGAAATTGCCGCTGGCATTGGTGCTATTGCCCACGGCCACAGATTGCGTACCGGCTGCTTCATTGCCATAGCCGATGGCCAGGGAATTCATGCCCGAAGCAGAGCTCTTGGCACCCATGGCCAAGGATTGATCGCCAGATGCCTTAGTTTCTACGCCAAAGGCCATGGAAGCCGAGCCCGTGGCGCCATCATTGTAATAATTGGCCAGGGTATTTTCCTCTGCTGGCGTAATTGGATTGCCATCTTCATCCGTAGTAGCCGTCTTGATGCTCAGGAAGTGGCGGCCTGCCTGCTCCAGCTGGTCTTCCGTAGCTGCCCGGCCGGTCACATAGTTTCCAGGGGTCCAGGTGCGGTTGGAAAGGCCCGTCACAAACAGCCCTTTTGCATTGGCTCTGGCAGATTCCAGCTTCAGCGTGCCATTTTCAGTAACGGGCTTCATATAGTCATAGGTAAAGCTCTGATAGCCCATTTGGAGAGTACTCCCCGTGTGAGCAACCGTGACCCCATTGGTGTCCACCCGGGTATTCCCCACCGTCAGGGACCCTGCTACGGTAAGATCTACATCTTTGGCCAGCTGGACCTTCAGGGTGCCGTCAGAAGCATTGACTCCGATGTTATTGTCCGTCAGGGTGCCTGTGGCTCCCCCCAGGATATCCAGTTCCTCGCTGAGATTTCTGGTGAGGGTGGTGGTACCATGGTTGTCCCCGCCGAATTTCAGGGCCGTTGCATACTCCTGACCGTTGATGGTGAGGCTTTTCAGTTCACTGGACCCGGTGGCAGCCGTATTGACCACCACTTTGGAACCGGTGGTAAACACCTGGGATACTGTAGCTCCATTGGTGGTGTTGGACAGGGTCACTGTGGTATCCTGACCGTTGGTGCCGCCCCCTCCGGTGACGGTAATGGCTCCGTCCACGGCCTCAGGGGTGCCGTTCCCGTTCCGCATGGCGGTGATGGTGGCTGCAGGCGCTGCGTTCGTGCCCCTTTTTGCCATATCCACGGATTTGATATCGTTGTGATATAAGGCCACATCGTTGCTTTTCAGCACATCCAGGTCCTTGTTGTAATCCGATACCCGGTACGTGCCCATGGTGGCACTGGGGTCCGTCACCGGGGCTGCCCAGTAGCTGTAATATTTTCCGTCCTTTATAGCCGTCATGAGGATTTCGTTGTTGGCCCCATAGACGGTGCCTTCATAGACTTTGGATCCATCATAACTGGTAAAGACACCGATTTTGCCGCCTATGACATACAGGTGGGAGGTGTCCACCGCCTTCCCTTTGTAGGTATACTGATTCAGGGTCCCGTTCCATACCAGGTCATTCCCCACGGACACAAATCCCCGGGGATTGCCGTTGGTCCCTGCAGAGGGATTGTACATATCCGCATAGCCGTCTTTGTAATAGGTGCGGTTGGCAGTATTGGCCTGGGTGTGTCCTTCCCAGGAAGGTTCGTAGATGATGTAATCCCAGTTTCCGGGCACCTGGGTACCACCGGCCTGACTCAGCCCTTCAAAGGCACTGGCAGAAACCTTGTTCAGGGATTCCCCCACATTGGTGGAAACACCGGTGGAAGAAACGGCAGAAGTGGTATTGGACAGGATATCAGCCGGCTGATTCCCACTGCCGGTAAAAGCCACGTCAAATTTTTTATCCGACCGGGATAAGGTAGTGTATTTGCCATTTGTTCCCTCCGTCAGGGTATAGCCTTCCCGGACCCAGTATTTGGTCCTGCCGTCAGAAAGGGTCACTTTGTGATAGGTGGCTCCGTTGAAGGTATTGGTGTCCTGGCCGTTGTCGTTGCCCTTTACACTGCCGGAATCCACTGTGACCAGAAACGCCACATACTGATTCTGGGTAGCAGCCGATACCGCAGGCTGTCCTGCCGCTTCTGCCGGCGTCCCGTGTCCGCCCAGGGTCAGCAGGCACACACACAGAGCCCCTGCTGCCAGATGAGCCGCCAGCCCCGGATGACTGGACTTTTCCTTCCCAGCCCGTTTGGCCAGCTCAGACACCACCACATAGCAGTGCCGGACCCGGCTCCAGATGACTTTATAAATTTTGTTCATGACAGATTCCCTCCTGAATGACTGTAACCTGTTGCCCCGAAAAGTCTACTTCTTTATTTTGTTTTTCCTTTATCAAAAGGAAAAACAAAATTCTATACACTTTATGACCTCATTATATGTAGCTGTTTAATACTTGTCAATATTGATTATTTATTCATCTTTTCTTCGTATTTAATGTTATTTTATGTATGGGATGAGTGGTTAAGGGGTTGGATCCGCAGGGGCGGCAGACCCGCCAGGGTTAGGTGATTGGGTGATCAGGTGGTTGGGTACCTAAACCGTAGGGGCGGCAGGCCCGGCCGCCCGCCAAGGGGGCGTTTCCAATCGGCAGCATCTGTCCCCGGCAGATGGTCTCCTTTTGCGTGGGATGGTACCGGGGCGGAAATTTGTTCCAAAAAAGAACCCGTCCCCCAAAAAGGACGGGTTCTCGCCAATGGCCATTGACAACCTATTCAAATATTGAAATCCCGTTTGATTTCCTCAAACATGTCTTCCGGTTTCTTCGCCGCCGCATCCTGGACAGCAGCCGGGTCCACCGGCACCTGGTGGACGGCTGCCCGGCGGCAGTCAGCGGAAACCTCAAAGGGAATCCGGTTTTCCCGGACGGTCCTTCTGGCAAAGATGGTGAAAGCGGTGGTCATGTTCATGCCCACGTTGCTGCAGAATTCTTCAAACTCTTTTTTCAGCTCCGCGTCCATGCGGATGTTAACATTAACGGATGCCATATCCATCAACCCCTCTAATCGTGATGTATTGCATTATACAGCTGCTGCAAAGGAATGTCAACAAGGAGGTGTTGTCATTGGCGGGCGGCCCTAAAACGCCGCCACCGTCCCATCCGTCCTCCCCTCCGTGGCTCCCACCAGGGTGCCGTCTTCCCGGCGCCAGATGATCTGACCCCGGCCGAAGGTGGACCGGTCTTTTTTGACGGTGATTTCGTGGCCCCGGGCCCGGAGTCCTTCCACAATGGCCGGATCCACCTGGGCTTCCACTTCCACTTTCTTTCCTTCGATCCACTGCCACCGGGGGGCATCCAGGGCCGCCTGGGGATTCATGTGGAAATCCAGAGTGTTCAGGATCACCTGGAGATGGCCCTGGGGCTGCATGAAGCCGCCCATGACCCCGAAGGGCCCTACGGCTTTCCCGTCTTTGGTCAGAAACCCGGGGATGATGGTGTGGTAGGGTTTCTTCCCGGGGGCCAGGCAGTTGTCCATAGCCGGATCCAGGCTGAAGTTGTTCCCCCGGTCGTTGAGGGCGATGCCGGTGCCGGGGATCACGATGCCGGAGCCAAAGCCCCGGAAATTGCTCTGGATGAAGGAGACCATGTTCCCTTCTCCATCGGCGGTGCACAGGTACACGGTGCCCCCGCTGAAGGGTTTGCCCCACCGGGGTTCCAGGGCCTGTTCCCCGATCAGGGTCCGGCGCTGGTCCGCATAGGCCTGGCTCAGCATGTCTTCCACCCGGGTGTGCATGAACCGGGGATCCGCCACATAGTGCCGGGCATCGGAAAAGGCCAGTTTCATGGCTTCGATCTGTTTGTGATAGCTGTCCAGGGTTTCCCGCTGTTCCAGGTGGAAACCCTTCATGATGTTCAGGGCCATCAGGGCGGTGATCCCGTGGCCGTTGGGCGGGATCTCCCATACATCATAGCCCCGGTAGTCCGTGCGGATGGGTTCCACCCACTGGGCCCGGTAGCCGGCCAGGTCTTCTTTCCGGAGGAAGCCGCCGGTGGCCCGGCTGAACTGGTCCATCTGCTCCGCCAGGGCGCCCCGGTAGAAGGCTTCCCCTTCAGTCCGGGCCAGCAGTTCCAGGGTTTTGGCATGATCCGGCAGGGTGACGGTCTCGCCCACTTCTGGCGCCGCACCTTTGGGCAGGAAGGTGGCGAAGAATCCGGCAAAGGCCGGATCGTCCCGGTACGGCGCGAAAATGTCTTCCGCCGCTTTCCACAGCATCCGTACCGTGGGAGAAACCGGATAGCCGTTCCGGGCGTATTCCAGAGCCGGCTCAAAGAGTTTGGCAAAGGGCAGACGGCCGAACCGCCGGTGGAGTTCCGCCCAGGCGGAAACGGCTCCGGGTACGGTCACCGGGATCCAGCCCCGCTGGGGCATTTCTTTATGACCGGCGGCCAGGACCTTGTCCCGGGTCAGGAGACCGGGAGCCGGACCGCTGCCGTTGAGACCGTAGAGATGGTCTTTGACCCACACCAGGGCAAAGGCATCGCTGCCCAGCCCGTTGCAGTTGGGTTCCACCACCGTCAGGCAGATGGCCGTGGCCAGGGCCGCGTCGATGGCGTTGCCTCCCTGGAGCAGCATCCGCAGCCCGGCCTGGGCCGCCAGAGGCTGCCCGGTGCAGACCATGCCGTTCCGGGCGAAAATGGTCCGCCGCCGGGAAGGATAAGGATAAACCGATGCATCAAATTCCATTGCCATACCTCCTGTTTTTTAATAGGATCCCACCAGAAAACCGAAATACAGGGGAAGTTCCAGGATCTGCCCCTTCCGGGACACATTGTCAGCGGTGAGCTGGATGGCCTGTTCCACCTGGTATTTTTCCGGCTGCTGGAGCAGGGTCTTCAGGCTCTTGGTGTTGCCGGTGGAAGGGGTTGCCTTCACCAGGGTGCTCTTGCCCTGGCAGCGGATGACGAAATCCACTTCCAGCCCGGAATTTTTATGATAGTAGTAGAGCTTCCGGCCGCCCTTGCTGAGAAGGTCGGCGGCCAGGCTTTCGTACACGGCTCCCTGGCAGCCGGACAGATCGCCCTGGAGCAGTTTCAGCCGGTCCTCCCCGGTGAGCATGGCGGCGTAGAGCCCCACATCCTTCATATAGACCTTGAATATGGAATCGATGGCGTGGCGTTCCAGGGGCAGCCCCGGTTCCGTCAGGTTGTAGCACCGGGTGACGATGCCCGCTTCTTCCAGCCAGGAAAGAGCCCCTTCGAACTGGGACGCTTTGGAGCCTTTTTTCAGCTGGGCATACTGGTACTTTTTGTTTTCCTTGTTCAGCTGGAGGGGCACCGCATCCAGTACCGTCTTCAGCTTGGCCCGGGCCCGTTTGTTCACGTCCACGAACAGGTTCTCCTCATAATCCCGGAGGATGGCCTGCTGTTTTTCCAGGACGGCGTTGATGTCGTGGGTCTGGACATAGGTTTCCACCACTTCCGGCAGCCCGCCCACCAGGGCATACTGCCGGAGCAGTTCGTTGAGCCGCAGGTGGAGGGCCTCCGGCACGGGAGTCTCCTTATCCAGACTCTGGTGGAGCATATCCAGCACCGGGGTGGTGATGCCGTTGGCCCAGAGGAATTCTTCGAAATCCAGGGGCACCATGTTCACCACGGTTTCGCAGCCCACCGCAATGGGAGCGGGCTCTTTGCCGTAGCCCTTGACCCCCAGCAGGGACCCGGCGGCGATCACATCGTACCGGCCGTCCATCTTAAAGGCCTTCAGAGCACTGCGGGCTTCGGGGCATTCCTGGACTTCGTCCAGGATCAGGACGGTCCGGTAGGGTTCGAACACGGCTTCCGGACCCACCAGGGCGGTGATCAGCATCACCAGGTAGTTCACGTCCACCGAATCCCGGAAAATGGCCGCATAATCGGGCTTTTCCTGGAAGTTCAGGTATACCACATGGGCGTATTCCTTTTTGGCGAAATCCAGGATGGAAGTGGTCTTTCCGCAGTGGCGGCACCCCTTGACCACCAGGGGATTGTGCTGCGGGACCTGTTTCCAGGTCTGCAGGAATTTTTCGATCTTGCGCTGAAGCATAGGATTCCTCTTTCTTTCCCTTAAATACTCACTTGACTATAGAAGCTCCTTACACTTTACAGGAAATGAGTCCATTTTTCAAGGAAGTTTTTGTGTTTTTTCCTTTTTATTTTTCAGCGGCTTTCCGGAAGACTTTTTCCACCAGTTTCAGGGTCACCTGACAGGATTTTTCCAGAGAAGGCAGGGGCAGGAATTCATACCGGGAATGGAAATTCAGGGCCCCGGTGAAGTAATTGGGGGTAAAGATGCCCTGGGTGGACAGCCAGGAGCCGTCGGTGCCGCCCCGCATGGCAATGGTTTTGGGGGTGATGGCCAGTTCTGCCAGGGCTTCATAGAGGAAATCCACCGCTTCCCGGTTGTCCGAAGTCATGGCGTCGGCAATGTTGCCGTAGATGTCTTCCAGGGTGCAGCGGATCCGGGCCCGGGGTTCCCGGGCCTTCAGCCGTTCCACATTGGCCAGGATGGTCTGTTTCCGGGCTTCATACCGGGTTTTGTCGTGGTCCCGGATGGCCAGCTGGACCGTGGCCTGGGAGGCATTGGACTGGATGCTCTTGATCCAGATATACCCTTCCTTCCCTTCGGTGCATTCCGGGGTTTCCTTCCGGTCGAAGAAATTGGCGAAATCCACCGCCAGCAGGGTGGGGTTCACCAGGTTCCCCTTGGCGTTCATGGGATGGGCACTGATGCCCTGGATTTCCACGGTGGCGGCTCCGGCATTGAAGGTTTCATACACCACTTCTCCCAGGGCGCAGCAGTCGATGGTATAGGCGAAATCCACCGGGAACCGGCTGATATCCAGGGATTTGGAGCCCTTCAGCCCCACTTCCTCATCCGGGACGAAGGCCACATAGATATCCCCATGATGGATCTCCGGATGGTCCGTCAGGGTCTGGAGCATGGTCATCACATTGGCCAGGGCGGCCTTGTTGTCGGCCCCCAGGACGCTGGTGCCATCGGTGAACACAATGTCCTGGCCCACATAGTCCGCCAGTTCCGGATGGTCGGCAGCCTTCATGACAATGTTCTTATCGGCGTTGAGGACCACGTCGCCCCCAGGATAGTTCCGGATCACCTGGGGATGGACCTGGGGACTCAGGTTCACATCCACCGTATCCAGGTGGCAGCAGAAGCCGATTTTGGGCACGGTGCCGGTGAAGCCGGCGGGCAGGTTGGCGGGCAGCATTCCGGTAAGGACGCAGCGGTCGCTGAGCTGGATGTTTTCCAGGTCCATCACTTCCAGTTCCGCTTCCAGCTGCTGGGCCATATGCCACTGGTCCGGGGTGCTGGGAACAGCGGCGACCCCGGCCTTGCTTTGGGAAGGGATATTCACGTAACGGAGAAAACGATCAAGCAGTTGTTGAGTCAGTTGAGACATGGGCAATTCCTCCTTGGATTTGTGTTGTCGGGGATATTATAGCATAGGATGCGGAACAAAGCGGGCGGACAGAAAAAGGAACCAGGTGCACGAGATGGCTCCAGATGCGCGAAAGCGGAGATTTTGGAGTTGGGCATAGTACATAGTGGTACATGCCCAGCTCCAAAATCTCCGCTGACAAAGCAGATGGGGTCTTATTGTGTGCAGGGGTTATGCGTCAGCCGTTACCAGAGCAAGCCCAATCCTCCCCCTCCCCTCATCCACGCTGATCACCTTGACCTGGACCGTTTCTCCGGCGCTGACCACATCCAGGGGATGTTTGATCCGTTTCTGGCTCATGTGGGAAATGTGGATGAGGCCGGCGGTTTTGATGCCGATGTCCACGAAGGCGCCGAAATCGGTGACATTCCGGATGGTGCCCCGGAGGATGGTCCCCACTTTGATGTCCGACAGTTTCACGATGTTCTGGCGGGTCAGAGGGGCCGGAAGATCGGACCGGGGATCCCGGCCGGGAGCCACCAGGGCATCCAGGATGTCGTGGACGGTGGGTTCCCCGGCCTCCAGTTCCCGGGCCATCCGGGCTTCATCCACCTGTTTCCGCCGGGCGGCCAGCCGTGCCAGTTTTTCTTTGTCCTGCAGGTCTTCCAGGGCAAAGCCCAGCTTTTCCAGGATCTGCTGGGCCAGGGCGTAGGATTCCGGATGGACGGGGGTGTCATCCAGAGGAGACTTGCCCCCGTGGATCCGCAGGAACCCGGCGCACTGGGTAAAGGCAGCCGGGCCCAGCCGGGGCACCTTCAGCAGCTGCCGCCGTCCGGTGAACCGGCCGTTGGCGTTCCGCCAGGCCACAATGTTGCCGGCGGTGGCGGCAGTGATCCCGGCCACATGGCGGAGCAGGGCGGGAGACGCGGTGTTCAGGTCCACTCCCACATGGTTCACCACCCGTTCCACCACCCCGTCCAGGGTGCCGGCCAGGGCTTTCTGGTCCACATCGTGCTGGTACTGGCCCACCCCGATGGCCTGGGGATCGATCTTCACCAGTTCCGCCAGAGGATCCTGGACCCGCCGGGCCATGGATACGGCACCCCGGATGGTCACATCGTATTCCGGCAGTTCCTCCTGAGCCAGTTTGGAGGCGGAATAGACGGAAGCCCCGGCTTCATTGGTAATGAGATAATGGACGTCCTTCAGCTGGTGTTCCTGGATCAGCCGGGCGGCAAACTGCTCTGTCTCATAGGAAGCAGTGCCGTTGCCGATGGACAGCAGGGTTACATGGTGCTTTTGGATCATGGACAGGAGCAGGGCCTCGGCCTTTTTCTTCTGGCCTTCGCTCTGTGTCACCTGGATCACCCCGTGGTCCAGCACCTGGCCGGTGGGATCCACCACCGCCACCTTGCAGCCGGTCCGGTAGCCCGGATCCAGCCCCATAACCGTATGGCCGGCCAGGGGAGCCTGGAGCAGCAGCTGTCCCAGGTTGGCCCCGAACACCTTGATGGCCTGGTCTTCCGCCTGTTCCGTCAGCCTGCTGCGGATTTCCCGTTCCAGGGCCGGGAACAGCAGCCGTTTCCAGCTGTCCGCCAGGGCTTCCTTCAACTGGTCCCGGTAGATGCAGGGCCGGCGGAGCACCCGCCATTCCATTTTCCGGAGGGCCTGCTGTTCATCCCACACCAGATGGACTTTCAGACAGCCTTTCTTTTCGCCCCGGTTGATGGCCAGTACCCGGTGGGAAGGCAGGGTCCGGACCGGTTCCCGGTAATCGGCGTACATCAGGAAGGTCTGGGCCTCTTCCGCATCTTCCACCAGTTCGGTCTGGAGGAAACCGTGGTTCCACAGCTGTTCCCGGAGGGTCTGGCGCAGGGTGGGATCTTCCGCCGCCAGTTCCGCCACAATGTCCCGTGCGCCGGCCAGGGCGTCTTCCGGGGTCTCCACCCCTTTGTCCGGATCCACATAGGCCCGGGCGGCGGTCAGGGCATCTCCCTTCTGGTCCCGCTGGAGGAGGAAGGCGGTAGCCAGGGGTTCCAGGCCTTTTTCCCGAGCCTGTTGGGCACGGGTACGCCGTTTTTGCTTGTAAGGCAGATAATAATCTTCCAGTTCTGTCAGTTTCTGGGCATTTTCAATGGCTTTCCGCAGGTCCGGGGTCAGTTTTCCCTGTTCGTCGATTTTGGCCAGGATCTCTTCCTGGCGCTTCACCAGGTTCCGGAGGGTGCCCAGCCGTTCTTCGATGGTCCGGATCTGCTCATCCAGCAGGGAGCCGGTGACTTCTTTCCGGTAACGGGCGATAAAGGGGACGGTGTTGCCCCCATCCAGGAGTTCCACGGTCTTTTCCACCTGCCAGGGCTGGACGGACAGTTCCCGGGCAATGCGCGGGGCGATGTCAGTTTGTTTCATTGGATATTTTCCTTTCGTAGAAAAGAGGGCTGCGGATTATACCGCAGCCCCGACTCTTTCCAGGCACACGAGATGGGTTATGCGTCAGCCTTTAAATATGTTTCACCCATATCGGGTACGTACTCAGGATGATGACTATCAGCAGCGTCACATAATCTCCCAGGTGCAGTTTCATGGGCCGGCGGTTCTTGTAGGTGTTGGGGCCGAATCCTTTCAGTTCCATGGACAGGGCCAGGGTGTCGGATTTGGCCACCGCCCGCATCACCAGGGGCTTTACCACCGCCAGGTAGGCATAGAGCCGTTTGAAGGCGTTCCCCCGGTTGGAATAGCCCCTGCAGGACTGGGCATCCAGGGTAATGGCGGAATCGGACAGGAAATCCGGCACGAACCGCAGGGCCGTGGTGAGCATGAAGGCATATTCATAGGGCATGTGGAACTTTTCCACCAGGGCCTGGGCAATGTCCTGGATCCGGGTGGACGCCAGAAGGCACAGGAAGGCCGTGGTCATCACGAACATCCGCAGGCCCCCGGTAAGGGCCACATACAGGGGAGAGCCGAACAGCAGCTGGAGCAGCACCATCATGCCGGTGAATACGGTCAGGGTGCCGATGGCCGCCATGGTCATCCGGTCCCGCTTGATGGTCAGCAGGATCACCAGTTCCAGCACCAGCAGGCTGGCCACTGCGGACACCGGCAGCAGGAACACCCAGGCAGTGACCGCCAGCACCAGGATCAGTTTGGTAAATGCGGTGATTTTCATGCCTTGGCACCTTCTTTCGGCTGGATTTTTTCACACAGGTCTTCCGGACTGTCCGCCATTACATTGAACAGAGCGCTGAGCCGGGCCATGACGGGCTGCTTCAGGCCCCATTCCCCAATGGGCCGCTTCCCGTCGAACAGATCCCCGGTTTTCCCGTCATAGACCAGCTGGCCGTCGTGGAGCACCAGGGCATGGGTGGTGAACTTCCGGGCGATTTCCATATCATGGGTGATCAGGATCAGGGTGATGTGCTTTTCTTCCTGGAGCCGGGCCAGGTATTCCATCATATGCTGTTTTTCCTGTTCGTCCTGGCCGTTGGTGATTTCGTCCAGGATCAGGGTCCGGGGCTGGAGAGACAGCGCCACCGCCACCCCCAGCCGCCGTTTCTGGCCGAAGGACAGGCCCCGGGGATACTGGTCCAGATAAGGGGTCAGCCCCATGGCTTCCACTGCATCCCGCACCTGCCGGTCCAGGGCTTCTTTGGGCATTTTCCGGTTCTGGAGCCCGTAAGCCACCTCATCATATACCGTATCCCCCAGCAGCTGGAGGTCCGGATTCTGGAACACATATCCCACCTTGTCCGCCAGGTCCGCCGGTTCGTAGCCGGCAATGTCCACCCCATCCACCAGCACCTGGCCGCTCCGGGGATGGTCCAGGGCCATGAACAGCCGGCTGAGGGTGGTCTTGCCGCTGCCGTTGTGGCCCAGAAGCGCCACTGCTTCCCCGTCTTCCACCCGGCAGGTGATATCCTGGAGCACAGGGACGCCTCTCCGATAGGCGAAGTTTACTGCTTTTGCTTCAATCATGCCTTGCCGCCTCCCTGAAATTTCTGGAGCAGTTCTTTTTCTGCTTCCTCTTCCGTTCTCCAGTCGCCCAGCTTCACCGGGTATCTTTCTTCCAGGCCCAGTTTCACCAGCCACAGTTCCGGCAGGTTCTCCCGCAGATCTTCCTGGGCAAAGGCGGTCCGGGCCGCTTCTTCGAATTTCCCCTGCACCCGGGCTTCCCCGCCGCTGATCAGCACCAGATCCGTCATATAGGGCAGCAGGTAGTTCAGGTCGTGTTCCACCACCACCACGGTCATCTGGTGCTGCTGATAGATTTTGTGCACCAGGGCATACAGGGACCGGGCTCCGTCCGGATCCAGAGCGGACACCGGTTCGTCCAGGATCAGCACTTCCGGCCGGCAGGCCAGCACCGATGCAAGCAGCAGCCGCTGCCGCTGTCCTCCGGACAGTTCATCCAGCTGGTAGTTTTCCCGGCCGGGGAGCCCCACGTCTTCCAGGGCCTGGCTCACCCGGGCATCCACTTCGTCCGGAGAAAACCCATGGTTCAAAAGACCGAAGGCGATTTCTTCCCCGGCGGTCAGGGAAACCATCTGACTTTCGTAATCGTCCATCATAATCCCCACCCGCATGGCAATTTCCGAGATCTTCCGGCCCTTCAGGTCTTCTCCCAGCACTTCCACGGAGCCATGGTACCGCCCCCCGTAATAATGAGGGACGATGCCCGTCATGGCCTTGCACAGGGTGGTCTTGCCGGCGCCGCTGGGCCCGGCGATGGCGGTGAAGCTGCCCTTCTGGATCTCCAGGTTGATGTCTTTCAGCACCAGATCACTGTTCAGATAGGCAAAATAGAAATCCGAAATCCGGATGGCTGTTTCACTCATGGCGTTTTCCCTCCGTGGCAAAGAAAATCTTCCGGACCGGACCGTAAAGTACCTGGGTCACAACTCCGTTCAGCACCCCTACGGTGAGCACCACCGGCAGCATGGCACGGGTCCATACCGCAAGGGGCAGGCCCAGCACCAGTTTCAGGATGTAGGTGAATACGCTGCCGCTGACCGTGGTGGCCAGAAAACCTACAATAAAAGGCTTCACTTTCAGCTGCTCCAGATGGGCCAGGGCGAAGGCCTTCACCAGGATGCAGGCGGTCATTGCCCCGCACAGCTCACTGGCAATGTTCCCCAGGGGGAAGGCGGATTTGGAGGAAGGGATCAGCGTCAGACCGGCCACAAAGCCGATGCCCAGCGCCCGGGTCAGCCCCGGCCTGGTCAACGAGATGGTGATGGAATACATGGCAATGGTCCAGTTGGGGGTGACCCCGCCCACGTTGGGGCTGATGGTATGGAGGATGACTCCAATGGCCAACAGCAGGGCCGTCATGGCCACCCAGCGGTGGGTATCCCTGGCGGCTTCCACCGTAATCAGTTCCGGAATCGATTTTTCCATGCTGCGATGCTCCTTTGCTGCAATAACATTATAATGTATAGTTTATGGGGCCGCCGGGGGGATGTCAAGAAAAAAAGGTGCTGTGAAAAAATGAAGAATCATTTTCCCACAGCACCTTTTTGGTCACTGGTCAACGGTCAGCATTTTTCCGATTTCCGCCCTTCGGGCCGGAAAATCTGACAGCAGACTTCCAGCAGTTTCTTCTTCTGGGTTTCCAGTTCCACCAAAAGCATCTCGATCCGGTCCGCCGGCACCTGGAACACCTCCAGGGCCTGGGCCAGAATCAGCCGTTTCAGCTGCTCCCGGGGAAACAGGTATTTGAAATCGTGAGCCATGATGTACCCGCCCAGGGAAGCCCGGACCACCAGCACCCGTTCATAACATTCCTGGGCGGTAAACTGCCGGGCAAAAGTCAGATGGGCATAAGAAGCATGCCGGTCCACCAGCAGCTCGAACAGCCGGGAGGTAGTGTACAGAGTCCGGCAGAGGCTGCAGAGCATGGCGCTTTTGTCCACGGCTTCCAGGGCTATGGCCAGGGGCACAATGTACTGGTACAGGGCCAGCATTTCCCTGGGATTTTCCTTCAGCAGGATTTCCGAAGGGGCCAGTTCTTTTTCCATCACTTCCTGGGCCCGGACCAGCAGCATCTCCGAGATGGCGGCCAGCAGTTCGTCCTTGGTTTTATACCAACGGCGGAGTTCACCTTCCCCCACACCGGATTCCGCACTGATCCGGCGGAGCGTCGTCCGCTGATAGCCGATTTCCTGCAGCATCCGGACTGCCGTTTTCAGCACTTTTTCCCGACTCGCCTGCTCCTGTAGAGGAATATCTGCCAATGGTTCTTTTCTGTTTCTGCCCATACTATCTGAAACTCCATTCTTTCTGCAATTTCTTGTTGGTCCCAGTGTAGCACGGGCTATCCTCCTTCAGCAATCCCATGGCGAAAAGTTCATGATTTTCATTTTTTTGCCACATTGCTTTGGAGAAATCCCTGTAACATCCTTCGTTTTTTCCAGACTAACAGGTCAGTATCCGACTGCTCAGTCGGTTTGAACGCCAAGAAAAAGGACCGCCGCCAAAGCAGCAGTCCTTTTTCACCTGGGAGCTCCGGCTTCCCTCGGAGTCTCCCTCCCTCGTTATCCTTCGATAGCGATGTATTTCTTGTTGTCCACCTTCTGGGGTTCCTTCTTGGGAATGCTCAGTTCCAGGATCCCGTTCTCGTACTTGGCTTTCACATCAGCCTCGGTGACCCCTTCGCCCACATAGAAGCTCCGGGCGCACTGGCCAAAGGTCCGTTCGCGGCGGATATACTGGCCTTTCTTGTCTTTTTCATCCTTGTCCACACCCTTGCTGGCGCTGATGGTCAGATACCCGTTTTCCAGCTGTGCATGGATTTCATCTTTCTTGAAGCCCGGCAGATCGATATCCAGTTCATAGTGGTCGCCCACATCCCGCACATCGGTCTTCATCATATTTCTGGCGTGTTTCCCGTACAGAGGGTTCCGTGCGGTGAACACATCATCAAAGTCATTCATGAGATCATCGAACACATTGTCATTGAAAACGCTAGGCAGTAACATAAGCCATTCCTCCATTCAATCTTGGCCTTGAAGGTCAGCTTTTGGAACTACCGAAAGGCTGGATTCCTGTGGCTCCCTGAGGAGCCCCTCCCACGTTCCAGGTTCTCTTGGGAACCCTTCTCTGTGTCTTTCCTTCGTTCTGCTATTATACTAGCACACTTTGTTAGCACTGTCAAGCGTTGAGTGCTAAAAAGTCAAACTTTATTTGACTTTTACATCTTCACCTTTGCCGGAGAGGCGATCAGGAACAGGTTGTGGTTCCCTCCCTCTTTTTCCGGGAACTGACCGTACATGTCAAAGGTGGAGAAGAACCGGGCCGCCGGGTAGATGCCGTAGCCGTCCTGGTTGTGGTCCGTGGTGTCATAGGGATCTGCCACGATCAGCACATCGTCCTGGGTATCGGCGGTGCCCATATCGTCATAGCCGATGATCACCTGCCAGTGGCCGCCCCAGTCGATCCATCCCGCCAGGATGGGTTTACCGGCCTTCAGGGTGGCCTTGATGTCTTCCGGCCCAAAGGTCTTTCCGGCTTTGGCATAATCTTCGGTGGTCACCAGGTCGAAGCCCCCCACCTTCTGGAAGATGTCCTTCATCTGTTCCAGGGTGGTGCCCGGGTAGCCATCCGGGAAGCCGGGCACATCCACATCCTTCAGGGGATGGCGCAGATCCGCCAGCTTCTGTTCCGTCCAGTCCTTCTGCCGGTCATACCACCGGAGGACCATCAGAGCTGCGGCAGGCCCGCAGGACCATTCACTGGACTGCTGAATGGTCTTGAAGGCCGGCAGCAGCGTCAAAGACCCTTTGGAATGCATATGATAGAAATCAGGGTGGGCATAATAGATGGATTTTTTGTGATCCAGCTTCCGTTCGATGGAAGCAGCCCCCTGGTCCTGGGTAATCTTGGCCGGTTCCTGGAATTTCATGTCGTCGCTGAAGTTCCGTCCGGGCGCTGCCCACACCGGCAGGGAAAAGCCTGCTGCCAGGATGCCGGTCAGCAGGGCGGAAAACAGGCGGGTCGTCATTTTCATTGTATCACCTCATTGCAGTTTGGTTGTTGCACCGTTCCATTATACGAAATTCTGCAAAAAAAGCCTATGCTCTTTCCTGGAAATGGTGTATAATAGCATTGTAATACTTTTCATTACAGAAAGGATGATTCCCATGGCAAATCATGAAGAACTGGTTGCAGAAGTAAAGAATCTGGCGGCAGCCCCCAGCGTATACAGCGGGCTGAAGGATCTGGCGGAACAATGGCTGGCAGCGGACGGTACCGCAGCCCAGGCCAACCTGACGGCTCTGCTCCGGGCAGCCCTGAAGGAAGATGTGTGCACCATCGATGAGGTGCTGCCCTTCTTCGCTTCCGATGAAGCCAAAAAGGCTTTCGGAGAAGAAGCGGCCGCCCAGATGCTGGCCCAGGGCCAGAAGGTCAAGGCTGAAGGGGGCAAATACTGCTTCTGCCCGGCCTGCACCGCCGGCGCCAAGATTTTGGAGATGCTGGGAGAATAAGAAAAAGGGGGTGTGAAAAAATGCTTTTTCACACCCCGTCACTAGTCACTAGTCTCTAGTCACTAGCCGATGGAAGCCAGCTGACGCAAGCGAAATAAAGGCGCTGTGGATGATTTTTTCACAGCGCCTTTTGGCTCGCGACTCGTGGCCCGCGACCCGCAACCGGGGTGTGGATTTTTCCACACCCCCTTTTTTATACCATCTTCTCCGGATGGAACACTTTGTCGAATTCTTTTTCTTCCATGAAGCCCAGTTTCAGCACGGCTTCCTTCAGGGAAACATTGTCCTTGAAGGCCAGCTTGGCCACCTGGGCGCATTTGTCATAGCCGATGTAAGGGCTCAGGGCCGTCACCAGCATCAGGGAATTGTGCAGGTTGTGGGCCATTTTTTCCTTGTTTGCCTTAATGCCCACCACGCAGTTCTTCCGGAAGGATTCCATCACATCCCCCAGCAGCCGCACGGACTGGAGGAAATTGTAGATGGTCACCGGCAGGAACACGTTCAGCTGGAAATTCCCCTGGGAAGCGGCAAAACCGATGGCCGCATCGTTCCCCATGACCTGGACCGCCACCATGGTCACTGCTTCACACTGGGTGGGATTCACCTTCCCGGGCATAATGGAAGAACCCGGTTCATTGGCGGGGATGGTGATTTCTCCCAGGCCGTCCCGGGGACCGGAAGCCAGCCACCGCACATCATTGGCCATTTTCATCAGGTTGGCTGCCAGGGCTTTCAGGGCCCCATGGGCAAAGACCATGTCATCCAGGCTGGTGAGGGCATGGAACTTGTTGGGAGCCGTCACAAAGGGGAACCCGGTGTTCTTGGCAATGAAGCCGGCCACCTTTTTGTCAAAGCCCTTGGGTGCGTTGAGACCGGTGCCTACGGCCGTGCCCCCCAGGGCCAGTTCCAGCAGGCCCTTTTCCGCCGCTTTGATTTCCTGCCGGTTCCGTTCCAGCATGGTCCGCCAGCCGGAGATTTCCTGGGAGAAAGCCACAGGCACCGCATCCTGCAGGTGGGTACGGCCGGTGGTCACAATGCCCTTGTTGGCTTTTTCCAGCTTTTTGAAGGCCGCCACCAGTTCGTCCAGGGAGGGCAGCAGATGTTTTTCCAGTTCCCAGACGGCGGCAATGTGCATGGCCGTGGGGAAGGTGTCGTTGGAACTCTGGGACATGTTCACATGGTCGTTGGGGTGGAGCAGGGCTTCCCCGGCCATTTCATTGCCCCGGTGGGCGATCACTTCGTTTACGTTCATGTTGCTCTGGGTACCGCTGCCGGTCTGCCATACCGCCAGGGGGAAATTCCCGTCCAGTTTCCCCTTGAGGATTTCATCACAGACCTTCCCGATGGTCTGGCAACGCTTTTTGTCCAGTTTTTCCAGGGCCTCATTGGCCTGGGCCGCGCTTTTCTTCAGATAGGCAAAGGCCCGGATCACTTCCGGGGGCATTTTTTCCGTACCGATCCGGAAATTCTCGATGCTCCGTTCTGACTGGGCCCCCCAGTATTTATCCGCCGGGACTCTGATTTCTCCCATGGAATCCCGTTCCAGACGCCATTCCTCTTTTTTCGCCATGCTATCCCCTCACCTTTCTCATGATACCTGCATTATTCCATAGCCCCAAAGGTTTGTCAAATGAAGAAGGAGCCGTTGCCCATGCAACAGCCCCTTCTGTTTCACGCCGCCTGGAGGGCGGCAGCTTTCCTTTTCTGGAAGAAGATCACGCCGATGAGGATCACAGCCCCCACAATGTCGGTCTGGACCCCCGGGATCATCAGCAGCAGGGCTCCCGCCAGAGAAACCAGACGCATGACCACATTCACCGGTGCATACACATACCCTTCGCAGGCCACTGCCAGGAGGAATACCCCCAGGGCCGCCGTGGCCGCCGTAAACAACCCTTCTGCCAGGGTTGTATTGATCAGCATCAGCTGGGGCGACAGCACGAAGATGTAGGGAATGATGAACCCGGCCACCGCCAGCTTCACCGAAGTCCACCCGGTCTTCATGGGATCCCCGCCGGACACACCGGCTGCCGCAAAGGCCGCCAGCGCCACGGGAGGCGTCAGGTTGGCGAACATGGCAAAGTAGAAGCTGAACATATGGGCCGCCGCATTGGGGATCCCCAGCTTGAACAGGGCCGGAGCCGCAATGGAGGAGGTGATGATGTAGGAGGGAATGGACGGCAGGCCCATGCCCAGGATCATGCAGGTGATCATGGTGAACACCAGGGTGAACATGATGCTGGTGTTCCCCAGGCTGATGATGGTGTTGGCCATGGTGAGCCCGAACCCGGTCTTGGAGGAAACCCCCACCACGATGCCCACGCAGGCACAGGCAATGGCCACGCTGACCGTTTGCTTGGCCCCTTCCGCCAGGGCATCCACAATGGCTTTGGGTTTCATCCGGGTGGTTTTCTTCAGGGCTGCCACCAGGATGGTCACCCCGATGGTGAGCACCGCCGCATACACCACGGTGGAACCGGACATGAACAGCATGTACAGCAGGAACACGATGGGGATGATCAGATGGCCCTGGGCCTTCAGCACATCACGGGTCCGGGGCAGCTGTTCCCTGGGAACCCCCACCAGCCCGTCCTTGGAAGCCCGGAGCTGGACCTGGATCATGATCCCCATGTAGTACAGCAGGGCCGGGATGGCCGCCCACACAATGATCTCCGAATATTTAACCCCCAGGATTTCCGCCATGATGAAGGCGGCCGCCCCCATAATGGGCGGAAGCAGCTGGCCCCCTACGGATGCCGCTGCCGACACGGCTCCGGCGAATTCCGCCGAATACCCGGTCTTTTTCATCAGGGGAATGGTAAAGGATCCGGTGGTCACCACATTGGCCACGGCAGACCCGTTGATGGAGCCCAGGAGCCCGGCAGCCACCACCGACACCTTGGCGGGACCGCCTTTGGTGTGGCCGGCCAGGGACAGGGAAATGTCATTGAAGAATTTCCCCATGCCGGATTTGGTCATGACACAGCCGAAAAGAATGAACAGGAAAATATAGCTGGAAGATACGTTGACGGAAGTCCCGTAGATCCCTTCCGTATTGGCGAAGAAATGGTTGGACAGGCTGAGCCAGTCATAGCCCCGGTGCATGAACATGCCCGGGAATTCCCGTCCGTACATCCCGTAGAGGATAAAACAGAGGCTCAGGATGGGCAGGGCCTTGCCGCTGCACCGCCGGGTGGCTTCCAGCACCAGTACCACCAGCAGGGTGGCCATCACCATATCCATATCGCTGGCCCGTCCGGCCCGTTCCACGACCCCCAGATAATCATGCCAGATATAGAAGGGGATCACAAAGGAAATGGCGGCCAGGAACCAGTCAAACCAGCTGGGTTTGGTCCGGCTGGATTTTTTCCGCATGGGATACATCAAAAAACACATGGAACACATCATGGCCACATGGAGAGACCGGTGCACCAGGGTGACCGGAGGCCCGAAAATGGCCGTGTACAAATGGTACAGAGAAACCAGGATGGCAAAAATATAAAAGAAGCTTTTGATTTTTCCGGTGAATTTCCGGGTGGCGCTTTCCTTATCCACCTTTTCAATGATGGCATTGGTCTTGGCGGCCATTTCTTCCGTCATATCCCCGGTGATGATCCCGTCCTTATTGACGGGAGCCTGGGAGAAGGCGTCTGTACCCGATTCTGTCGAGCGTTTCTTCAAATCGTCCATCGAAATACCCCCTCTTCTCTATGATCAGGGTCAGCCGGGTATGCTCCGGAAGGAGCCGTCCGCTGGTGATCAGCTGGTCGTTCAGCCGGATTTCCCGGGTGGCGTAATGGGAATTCAGCCAGTCGATCCGGGGGAACACCTGGCCGATTTCGTCCATGTAGATGTTTCCCTTTTCGTCGACCCAGGTCTTTTTCCCCTTGTTCTCCGGGATCCCCGCCCCAAAGGCCGGGAAGGAAATGGTATCCAGCACCAGGCTGTTGTCGTCAGCCACATGGAAATATTCATGCCAGTGGATGTGCTCCAGGGAATGGATCCAGCCGAAAAACAGCCGGTCCCCCCTGCCGGCGGGAAATTCCACATAGGTTTTCCCTGTCTGATAATCCCTGATCCGCAGGACCGTCTGGCTGGCCCAATGCCACCAGAACAGCAGTCCGACGGCAAAGGGCAGGGCCAGACAGGCCAGGATCTTTTTTTTACCCTTCATGGGACAGCGTTACAGCTTCCCTTTTTCTTTCCAGAATTTTTCCGCACCGGGATGCAGCTTCAGAGAGGTCCCTTTGATGCCTCTCAGGCCGGTATCCAGGGTGATTTCCCGTTTGGCGGTGGCGTGGGAGGCGCCGATGGTTTCCAGGCCCTTCTGGGAATAGATCCCGGTGAGCAGGTCATAGACCACATCGTCCGGCAGCTTCTTGTCCACCAGCATCACGTTCATCACAGCAGCGGTAGGCGTATCCACTTCGGTGTCATAGGATTCCTTGGGAATCTTGAAGGGCATGTAGAAGGGATATTTGGTGGTCAGGTTCTTGATGGCTTCCCCGTCGATGGGAATGAACCGGATCTTCTTCATGGTGCCCAGTTCCTTGATGGTGGCATTCCCCAGACCGGAGGTTACAAAGGCCACGTCGCACTGGCCATTCTTGATCTGGTCGATGGCTTCCCCGTAGGACAGGTAGTCCACTTTGGCATCGCTGTAGCTCATGCCGTTGGCTTCAAAGATCATCCGGGCATTCAGTTCCACCCCGGAGTTGGGAGCCCCTACCCCCACTCTCTTGCCTTTGATGTCCTTGAAGGTCTTGATGCCGGAATCTTCCGTGGTAACGATCTGGACCACATTGGGCCACAGACCCATCATCACCCGCAGATCCGGTTCTTTTTTCTTGCCTTCAAAAGCCCCGAAGGCATCCTGGCACTGGATCACCGAGTCGGACATGGCAATGGCCATTTCGCCCTTGCCGGTCAGGATCCCGTTGATGTTTTCAACCGTAGCCCCGGTGGCCGTAGCGGATGTTTTGTATCCCATTTCCCCGACGACTTTCGAGAAGGCGCCTCCGATGGGGAAATAGATCCCGCTGGTAGGTCCGGTCAGGACGGTGATGAACTGTTTGCTCCGGTCCAGTTTTCCGTCACTGGTCTTTTTGTCCCCGGAGCCGCCGCAGCCTGCGGCCGTTACGGCCAGCAACCCTGCCATCAATACTGCAAACCACTTTTTCACAATAATCCCTCCTTAGATTGATGAAATGAGAGCTCTTCAAACCCGGCAAAGGGCTGAATTCAGAAAGAAAAGGGGGTACATCATAAAAAGGCAATTCGTGAACCGCAAAATTCTGTTTTGCATAAACCAGACATTTATTTTCATAATTCCGCAAATTCTATGGATTCAGTATAACATACACTTTTCACACTTTCAACACAATTTTGTCTGCAACACTGTATACAACAGGTTGTATAAATACAGCATTTGTTCATGATAAAAGATGATTATGGATATTTCTCCCCCTTTCTGACAAATTCTCTGGAGTCGAGGCTGACGATTCAACCCCAACATCCCAGCATGATCTGCAGGATCCTCACGCCGGGAGGCCCGAAAAATCACCGGACAGGGGAATTTTTTCCGTGCACGCAAAAAAAGACCTGCCCAGCAGGACAGGTCTTTTACTTTCAAATGGTGATCCACCCGGGACTCGAACCCGGGACACCCTGATTAAAAGTCAGGTGCTCTACCAACTGAGCTAGTGAATCATTGCGTTACAGCTTAATCATTATAGCGTGAAGCAGCCGATTTTGTCAACCCTTTTTTTCCAGGTTTTTCATATAAAGATCCATTTCATCGGCAATCTTCTTGGAATACTCCACGGCATGGACCACGGTCTTGGCCCCGGTAACTACATCTCCGGAGGCAAAGACCCCGGGCAGGGTGGTTTCCCCTTCTTCGGAAATCTTCAGGTTCCCCCGGTCGTTCAGTTCCAGCCCTTCATTGTGTTCCACCAGCCGGCGCTTGGGCACCTGGGAAACGGCGATCACCACACTGTCCACGGGCACCAGCCGGGCGGTGTCTTCCAGCACAATCACATGGCCGTCTTCCACTTTGGTATCCGCCACCATGGGGCCTTCGTCCTTGATGGCCACGGCGGTTTTGTTGAATTCGTACTTCACCCCGTCCAGCAGGGAATATTCGTATTCATCCTGGGAGGCGGACACATGGTCCCGGCGCACATAGACGGTGACGTTTTGGCAGCCGTGACGGACGGCGGTACGGGCCACGTCCATGGCGGAGTTCCCGGACCCGAAAATGGCCACGCTCTGGCCCAGATCCACCGCATCCGGGTTGTTCAGATAGCTGATGGCATAATGGACGTTGCCGAAGGTTTCCCCGGGGATCAGCATCCGTTTGGGCCGCCAGGCCCCGGTACCGATGAACACGGATTTGTACCCGTCGGCAAACAGGTCCTTCAGGGTGATGTTGCCGCCGATGGTGAAGTTGAACCGGAACTTGATCCCCATCTGCTTCATCCGTTCCTCAAACCGGTCCAAGATGTACCGGGGCAGCCGGAATTCCGGGATCCCGTACCGCATGATCCCCCCGATTTTGTCCCGGGAATCGAACACGGTGATCTGGTAGCCCCGTTTGGCCAGGATGATGGCAATGGTGATCCCCGCCGGGCCGGCGCCGATGATGGCTACCTTTTTCCCGTTGGAGGGTGCCTGTTCGATTTTCAGCCGGTCGAAGCAGGAATCAGAAATGTAGTTCTCAATAGCGGAAATATGTACCGGAGCTCCTTTGATTCCCCGGATACAATGCCCTTCGCACTGGGCTGCATGGTTGCATACCAGACTGCAGACCACGGACAGCGGGTTGTTGTCGAACAGCATCTGGGCAGCGGTCATCAGGTCGTTTTCCTTGAACAGCCGGATCATTTCCGGAATATTGGTATGGATGGGACAGCCTTCCCGGCACATGGGTTTCTTGCACTGGAGACACCGGTTGGCTTCTTCCAATTCGTGAATGGACATACGGAAAACCTCGTTTCCTCAAAGATGGTATTTCCCTATAGTCTATCGAACCGGCAGGGATTCTGTCAAGGTGCTGTTGCATGGGCAACAGTACCTTGAATTGTCAATGGTCAATAGCCGAAGGCCTAAGCCACCTTCTCCAAAACGAAACAGAAAAAGACCGGTGCGGCAACACCGGTCTTTTTCGCGTGCCCAATAAGCACTCCTATCATTTTGCCTGAGTACAGTATATCATTCCCGTCATAAAAAATGCAATTGAACTGATTCAATGGTATGAGTCAACAAGTTCCCGGTAAAACCTTCATCCCAGTATAGTTATGCAGCAAAGTAAAGAGTGCAGATGGAAGAGCACGGACGATGAAAATCCTATGCCCCATTGCGATGCCGTAGGGGGCACAGGCCGGTTGCCCCGCCAGATGCACCAGTTTCCGGCACCAACGCCCCAGGGGTTCACCCCAGGCAAAATCCACCCCGGCCGCTCAGGAGGTCTGTGTCTCCTTCAATCCGGCAGTCCCAGGAACCAGCCGATGGGGATGGTGATAAGAATGGACAGCACCACTCTTTCAAACCAGATTACGAGGATATCCCTCATTTTCAATGGAATATCCGTTCCCATAATGCAGGGAATGCTGGCGGAGAAGAACAGGATCTCCGAAATGCTCACCACCGCAATGACGAATTTCAGCAGCAGGGTCCCGCTGCTCTTGATCAGGATGGAGGGCAGGAACATTTCCGGCAGGCACAGAGCCGCCGCTTTGCCGCCCAAAGCAGCCTGGGAAATGCCGAACAGTTTAAAGAGATGTATACACGATTTCAGGCAGGTAAACTGTACAGGATTTGTCAGTTTGGCAATATGGATGTTGGAAAAGCGGATTATTTCTCCACAATCTCCTCTTCCCGGACCGGCGGCTGTCCCAGCCAGCCCAGGGCTTCATCCAGGTCCAGGGTCACTTTTCCGTCTTCTTTTACAAAGGCGGGGATGCCGATGAAGGAACGGCCGTTTTCTCCTTCCCGGGCCGGGGCAAAGGCCGCTTCCCGGTCCCGGAGGGTGAAGAAGGCCTTCATGTTATCGGTATTGGCCGTCATATCAATGAACCGGAACTGGTCTTCCAGCTTCCGGGCCTTCAGGATGGCCAGGGTATTCCGGCAGTCGATGCAGATTTCGCTTCCATAGAACAGGATCATGGTTTCTCGCTCCTTTGTTTTTCTGTTGACCGTATTGTACCGGGTAAGGAGAAGGAATGCAAGCAGGTTGTATTCCGCAGAGAATCCTGCTATACTTTTTATTGAATCATATTTCACTGAATTATAATTCACTGAAGTACAATTCAGTAAAAAGGAGGCTGTTTCCATGTACTCTTTCATTGGCAGAAAAAAGGAGTTGCAGGCACTGGAAGCTCTCTACCGCAAGCCGGGTTTCCAGATGACCATTCTCTACGGCCGCCGGCGGATCGGCAAATCCACTTTGCTGCAAAAGTTTGCTGAACATAAAAAGGTCATTTTCTATACCGCCATCCGCAGCAGTCTTTACCGGAATCTGGAACTGCTCAGCCAGCGGGTCCTGGAAGTCCTGGCACCGGAAAGCCTGGGGATGGTCTTCCAGAATCTGGAACAGCTGTTTTCTTTTCTGGCCCAAAAATGCCAGAAAGAGCGGATTGTGTTCATTTTGGATGAATTTCCCTATATGGCAGAGGAATACCCATCCCTGCTCTCCATACTGCAGAAGGCCATCGACACGGAATGGCAGCAGGGCCAGATGTATCTGATTCTCTGCGGATCCTCGCTTTCGTTTATGGAAGAAAAGGTCCTCAGCGAAAAAAGTCCTTTATTTGGGCGCCGCACCTCCCAGCTGAAACTGGGGCCTTTTTCCTATCTGGAAGCCGCCGATTTCATTCCTGACTGCAGCTTCGAGGAAAAGGCCATCTGTTACGGGGTAACCGGCGGGGTGGCCAAATATCTGTCTCTTTGGGACAAAGACCGTTCTCTGGACCAGAACATTACAGATCTTTTTTTTCAGAAAAGCGGTTACCTGTTTGAGGAACCGGCCAATCTGCTGACCCAGGAGTTCCGGAACATTTCTTCCTACAGCGCCATTATCGAAGCCGTTGCCTCCGGCAAAACCAGGCCTGCGGAAATTGCTGATGCGGCACACCTGGATTCTTCCGCCACCTCCCATGCCCTCCGCAACCTTGTGGCCACAGAGATTGTCCAGAAGAACCAGCCCATTACCGATGAGAAGAATCGAAAAAAAATCCGCTACACCCTGGCTGACACCATGTTCCAGTTCTGGTACCGGTTTGTTCCCGCGGCACTGGATGCCATCGAACTGGGCCGGGGGGCCGCTTATTACCAAACCATTGTCCGGCCCCAGCTGTCCGACTATATGGGAAGCATTTACGAAGAAATGTGCCGCACCTATACGCTGCTGGCCGGGCTGGACGGCAAGTTGGCCTGCTTCGTTACCAGGACGGGAAAATGGTGGGGCACCAATCCCCAAAAGAAAGAAGAAACGGATATCGATGTGATAGGCCTGGATCCCGTCCATAAACAGGCTGTGCTGGGGGAATGCAAATTCAAAATGGAGCCGGTGGACAAAAAAGTCTATGAAAGCCTAAAAGAACGGAATGGTTTGATTGACCGTCATTACCAGACTGTACAGTATCTTTTCTTCGCCCGCAGTGGATTTTCTTCCTGGCTCCAGGAGCAGGCTGCAAAGGAACCCTTGAAGCTGATCGATCTCCAGGAGCTTTATGAAGGGGTAAAAATGTAGTTGTTGTATTTTCCGAACTGCACATATCTGTTTTTTTAATCGTTCAGTATGATAAGACACTTGTACCTATTTTTCTGTATCATATCTGACATATTTCATATTTCTTCATGGAGATTTCACACTTTTGTTGACTTTATACATATAATGGACTACACTAACCTTGTTCTGTTCCGTTTGCATCCGGAACCATTCTATGAGAAGGAAGTGCATGTCCATGAAGTTGAAGAAACTGGAAAAAGTCCTCGCTGTAACTGCCCTGTCTCTGAGTTTCTCCCTGGGGATGGCCTATGATGTCCATGCCATGGTGGGAGGCAAGCCGGTCATCGGAATTTCCTGGAAGAGCAACAAACAGGATTATACGGCCTTCAAAAAAATCATTGAGCTGGCCGGCGGTGTCCCGGTGGAACTGGGCCAGATCAAAAGCACCGATGTGAAATATGACGGTGACGGAGCCGTGGACAAATCCGCTCTGGAAAAATCCGGCATGCTGAAGCAGAAATATGCCAACAAGATCAAAGCCAAAGACTTTGCCAAAACCAACATCGCCACGGTGATGCAGGGTGTGGATGGGGTCTTCGGCACCGGAGGGGAAGACATCAGCCCGTCCTTGTATAAAAATGCAGAAAAGGAAAAGAACCACGGGGAAGGAATCAATGCCACCCGGGATATTTCCGACTATACCCTCCAGGCCTACTGCCTGGCCAACAACATCCCCACCCTGGATGTATGCCGGAGTGAACAGATGCTGGGGGTGGTGTCCGGAGCCAAAATGATCCAGGACCTGACGGATTATTACAAAGAACAGGGAAAGACCTACCATGATGATTTCCATCGGATGCCTCCGGGAACTCCCAACCGGGATTACGCCCGTCACGATGTGCATATCCTGCCGGCCCACTCCCATCTCCGGGAAATCGTGGGAGCTGATGAGCTGAAGAACGTTTCTTCCTGGCACCATCAGGCCATCGGCAGCATCGCCGGTACGGATCTGATCCAGACCGCAGAAACCACCTACAATGGTGTATCCGTCATCGAAGGGGTGGAATATCCCAAGAACACCTTTACGGTGGCTCTCCAGTTCCATCCGGAAAATGATCTGAAACAGGTACTGATCAACAAAAAAGACGCCAAGGACTACTGCGATACGAAGGTATCCCTGAAGTTCTTCCAGGCGCTGGTAAAAGCCGCAACGGAAAAGGCGACGAAGTGAATGAAGAAGGGGGGTGAAAAAAGTTCACCCCCCCTTTCGGTTTTACAAAATTCCAATCGATTTTATCTCATCATCCTATAGAAAAGAACAAACGAGCCAAAAGGTCCAGCCCGCGACCCGTGACTCATGGCCCGTACAGAATTTGAGATAATTTAGAGGATGTTGCATGAGCAACACCCCCTAAATTACCACTCTTTTCTCGCGCTTTTATCCCCGATGCCCATTTTCACCCGGTACTTGTTCACGGTCCGCCGGGCCACCTGGACGCCCTGCTGTTCCAGGGCCCGGCAGATGGCCTGGTCGCTGAGGGGATGATGCTTGTCTTCTCCCTCAATCAGTTCCCGGATCAGCTGCTGGAGCCGTTCTTCCGTCACGGCTCCCTGTTCATGGGAAGACGCCTGTCCCTGGAGAAAACTTCCGGCAGTAAAACTTCCCCAGCGGCAGCCGATCACCTTGTGCTGGAGAGCCCGGCTGACCGTGGAAACGGCCAGCCCTGTTTCTTCTGCCAGATCTGCCAGTTTCAAAGGCTGCCGGTGCCCGGGCCCCAGCCGGAAAAAGGGTTCCTGATGGCTCACCAGGGCCTGGAACACCACCAGCAGGGTCTGCTGCCGTTCCTTCAGCAGCTGTTGGAGCTGCCGTGCCTTGCCCAGCTGTTCTTTCAGATAGGCTTTCACCTGCCCATTCCCCTGCTCCCCGGCCCAGTCCAGATATTCCTGGTTCAGGACGAATTTCCGTCCCCAGGTATCGTAGACGGTGACTTTCAATCCTTCCCCGGTATCTTCCACCCGGGCGTCCTCCCGCTGGTACACCACCGGTCCGGCTCCGGCAAACCGGGCTCCCGGTTTGGGATCCAGTACACAGATCCGGGCCTTGGCGGCCAGGATTTCCTTCTGGGTACAGCCGAATTTCCGGGCCAGGGCCGGGATCTGGTTCCGGGCCAGAAGGTCCAACCCCTCCCGGATGATTCTCCGGGTCAGATCTGCCTCTTTCCCCTGGTTTTCCAGCTGGAGCAGCAGACACTGGGACAGGTCCCGGGCCCCGATTCCCGCCGGTTCCAGCTGCTGGATCTGCTGCAGCACCTGGAGAACCCGGTCTTCCGTCACCCCAAAGGCCCGGGCCGTTTCTTCCACACTTTCCGTCCACCAGCCCCGGCTGTCCAGAGTCCCGGCCATATAACAGGCCAGGCTCCGATCCACCCCGGAAAGCCGCAGACAGCCCAGCTGTTCTTCCACCACCTGCTGCAGGGTCTTTTCCTGCCGCCCAGCATTGGCCACCGGATCCGGCAGCGGTTCATCCTCCTGATCCCGGGTCCGTTTCCTCCGGTATACCTCCTGAGCCGTTTCCTGCCAGGCCGGCCCCTCTGCTTCACCGGGAAATTCCAGGAGGGGATTGGCTTCCACCGCCTCCCGGACGTACTGTTCCAGTTCCAGGGCCCCCAGCTGGAGCAGTTTCATCTGCTGGACCAGATGGAGGTTCAGCTGCTGCTTCTGCTGGGGAGCCAGGATAAGTTTTGTCATACCCATAACAGGTCCTTTTCCTCCTTCCTGTTTTTTCATCCTGTTTATAAAAAAATAATATACTCTAGAGTATCATACTTTAGAGTATATTATTTCACAAGACGGGGAATTTCTTCTTTACAGGCCCTTTTTCTCCATGGCCGCCTTCAGCTGCCGGAAGGCCTTTTCCACAGTGGACCGGGGGCAGGCCATGTTGAACCGTTCGAACTGGGCGGTGGCCGGTCCGAAGATCTTCCCGGAATCCAGCCACAATTTGGCCTCATCCACCATCAGGTGTTCCAATTCGTCGTCAGAAAGCCCGTAGCCGGAAAAATCGATCCACACCAGATAGGTCCCTTCCGGTTCCACAAAGGTGGCTTTGGGGAAGTTTGCCTTCACGAATTCCCGGGCCCAGGCAATGTTCCCGGCAATATATTCCACCAGTTCCTTCACCCAGGCATCCCCTTTGGTGTAGCAGCTTTTCACCGCCACCTGTCCCATGATGCTGCCCTGGCTGTAGCCGGCAGCGGCATTGGCTTTCCGGTATCTGCGCCGGAGTTCCTTGTCCGGGATGATGATGTTCCCGGGCTGGAGGCCGGCCACGTTGAAGGTCTTGCTGGGCGAATTGAATACAACCAGGTTGTTTCTGTATTTTTCGTCCAGGGTCAGGAAGCTGGTAAAGTGATGGGGCGCATAGACGAAATCACAATGGATCTCATCATCCAGGATGATCACATTGTGCTTCAGGCAGATATCCCCCAACCGGGTCAGTTCCTCCCTGGTCCACACCCGTCCCGCCGGGTTGTGGGGGTTGCACAGCAGGAAGGCTTTTACCTTGTTTTCCCGGATTTTCTGCTCAAAATCCCCAAAGTCGATGGTGTATTTCCCATTTTCATAATGGAGCTGGCTGTTGATGAAGCTCCGGCCATTGTCTTCGATGACTTCCCGGAAGGGATAATACACCGGCTGCTGGATCAGCACCCTGTCCCCCGGCTCCGTAAAAGCCTTCACCCCGGTGGCCAGGCCATAGACCACCCCGCAGCCCAGGGTCACCCATTCCGGCTGGATGTGGTACCCGTGATGGAGGGAGAACCACCGGTCCAGGGCGGCAAAGTATTCTGCATCCGGATCCGTATACCCGAAGATCCCATGGTCGATCCGTTTGTGGAAATCTTCCAGGATCTCCTCCGGCAGAGCAAAATCCATGTCCGCCACCCACATGGGCAGCAGATCCGTCCGCCCCTTCCGTTTCATGCCGAAATCGTATTTCAGGCAGCTGGTGTTCTTCCGGTCGATGATCCGGTCAAAGTCGTATTTCCCCATAGTATCGCTCCTTTTCCCAGTTGTTTTCTATATAATAGTATCTTACCGGATGGAAAGGAAGTTGGCAACAGAAAAGGGACTGTGAAAAAATGAGAAATTATTTTTTCACAGTCCCTTTTTGTCGATGGTCAATTGTCAATTGACATGGGGCTATTGCGCATGCAACAGCCCCACCTTTTCACAGCTTCGCCACCAGGGCGTATACGGTCATGCCCAGGGCGAACAGGTAGCAGACGGTCATGGAGATCTGGAGCAGCAGGGGCTGTTTCATCCCTTCGTTCACGTCCTTCCGCCAGATCATCCGGGTGACGAAGAACCCTGCCGTGGGCGTCCCGATGGCAGTGGCCAGGTTGGCGATGAAGATCAGCCGGGTGGGAGACCCGTTGTACAAAAAGCAGATGACACAGCCGAACACGATGCAGGCCACACACAGCCACCGGACCAGTTTGCTTTCCAGGCTCACGTCCTTATCCAGCCCTGCATTCAGCAGTACCACCCCTCTCTGGGTGTTCCCCAGAAGGCTGGAGAAGGCGGCTCCCAGGAGCGCCAGGCCCATGACCAGGTTGGCATACCCGCCCAGGAAGGGACGGAGCATAGCCGCCAGCTGGGCCGGAGCCTTGATCCGCAGCCCCTGGGGATGGAGGACGATGGCCCCCACCAGCACCACGGCGCCGGAAATCAGGATCACCGTCACCACATGGGCAATGGCATCCGCCAGCATGGTCCCGTTGAACATGTCCTTCTTGTTCCATTTCTTTTCTGCGCCCAGGTAGGTGCCGTAGACCCCGGCGGTAATGGCCGCATGGGTACTGATGAAGGCCAGGCTGTTGTGGATGCTCCCCTTAGGGAATCCCCAGTGGGTGACACCCTGGAAGAATCCGCCCCATTCCGGTCCTCCGGACACGTACAGGGTGGCATAGAAGGCGGCAATCATGGCCAGGATGCACAGCAGGATCCCTTTTTCCACCTTGGAATAGGTATTCTTGGAAAAATACATCACCAGCAGGATGGCGATCATGATCAGGGCCCCGATTTTCCAGTCGATGCCGAACAGCAGGTTCATGCCGGCTCCGCTGCCGGAAATGTTCCCGAAAGTGAAGAACAGACAGGCCAGGAACAGGCAGACACCCACAAAGGCCGCCGACCCTTTGCCGTAATAGTGGCGGATGGCGTGGATGATGGGCATGCCCGTCAGCATGGTAATCCGGTAGCAGGTGAGCATGAAGGTGATGCCCATAAGGAAAATGGGGATGAACAGCCACAGCATGTCATAGCCGTAGTTGGCCCCCAGCATGGCAGCGGTAGTGATGGCTCCCGGACCGATGACCACCCCGGTCAGGATGATGCCGGGGCCGATCCGCTTCAGCATCTGCAGAAAAGTCAGTTTGGGAACGGTTTCAGGGTCGAAGCCCAGATGTTCAATGTACATGATCTTATCTCCTTGTGGCAGGCGCCGGGTTTCTTTCCCAGCCCGTATTTTCAGGTATTGGCAGCTGCTTTTTGCAATCGTTTGTATTACTGCTCCTACTTTATAGCATTTCCCTGGGCTTTTCGTCAATATTTTCTGATACTTCTGCAACTTATTGCACGGATAAATATATCGTACAGCAAGGTTTCATGCGCCTTGACAAGTTTATATTGACAAAACTCTTTCACTATGATATTTATTAATCGTATGCAAACGTTTTCGTAAATAAGTAACAATACCTATCAATTCCGGATCCATCAATCCGGGAAAGGAGTGAAATTCCATGCCAACCCTGAAAGACGTGGCCAAGCTGGCCTGCGTGGATGTGAGCACCGTCTCCCGGGCCCTGAACAACAATCCCTGCGTCCACGCGGAGACCAAGGCCCGGATCATGGCCGCGGTGGAAAAACTCAGCTACCGGCCCAACCTGCTGGCCAAGGGGCTGCGTCAGGGCAAACGGCACACCATCGGAGTGGTGGTGCCCCGGCTCCATCTGACAGTGTTCTCCACCGTAGCCCAGGCCATCGAAGAAACGGCCCGGGCCCAGGGATATGCCACCCTGCTGTGCAGCACCGAAGATGATCCCCAGATTGAAAAAGAGGGGCTGAGCCGGCTGCGGAACGGTCTGGTGGACGGGATCCTCCTGGCCGGCACCGGAAAGAACAAAAAACTGGTCCGGGACATCCAGGCTTCCGGGATCCCGGTGACCCAGGTAATCCGGATCCAGGATGACACTCTCTCCAGCGTCACCGTGGACTATGTGAAATGCGGATACGAGGCGGTGAAGTACCTGTACGGCAAGGGAAGCCGTCATCCCGGTCTGATCACCGGTTCTTTGAAGGTATCTCCCTATAAATTCCGGTATCAGGGATACAGGGAAGCCCTGGAGGAACTGGGGCTGAAGGAAATCACCTCCGAAGCCAAAGGGTTCACCAGTTCCCTGGAATACGGCTACCAGACCACCAGGCAGATGCTTCTGGAGCATCCGGAACTGGATGCCATCCTGGCGGCCACGGATGCCCAGGGCATCGGTGCCATGCGGGCCCTGAAGGAAGCCCGGAAAAAAGTTCCCCGGCAGGTCCGGATCATCAGCCTTACCGGCCATGAAATCGGGAACATGCTGGAAACCACCATGACCACCCTGGAAATGCCCGCCCGGGAAATCGGCCGGAAAGCCGCCCAGCTGGTGCTGGAGCAGATCGAAGCCAAGGACCGGAGCGCCGTGTCCATCCAGCATGTGGTGTACGATTCAGTGCTGATCGAACGGGAAAGCACCTGATAAACAACGGTTGTACAATCATTGTGGGACATGGGTTGGATTGAAAAAAGAGGGGCTGTTGCATAAGCAACAGCCCCTCTTTTTTCAATCCCTTGCGGTTACAGAAACCGGGCTCCGAAACTATACAGAGTCAGCGCGGTGGTAAACAGATAGCACAGGGTCATGGTGAGCTGCAACAGGCGAAGCGGCTTCAGGCCTGCCTGGACATCTTTCCTCCAGATCATCAGGGTCACAAAGAGCCCGGCCGTGGGGGTCCCGATGCTGGTGGCCAGATTGGCCAGGAAAATCAGCTGGGTGGGAGACCCGCTGTAGGCAAAGCATACAATCACCCCCAGGAGAAGGCAGGCCACACAGCTCCAGCGGACCCGTCTGCTTTCCAGCCCTACTTCCCAGCCCAGGCCGGCGTTCAGCAGCACCACCCCCCGCTGGGTATTCCCCATCAGTGCGGAAAAGGCGGAGCCCAGCAGGGCGGCCCCCATAACGAACCGCGCTTTACTGCCCAGGACGGGTTCCAGCATGCCGGCCATCTGCACCGGACTGGAAATGGTCAGCCCGGTGGGATGGAGGACAATGGCACCCACGGTAACAATGGCCCCGGAAATCAGGATCACTGTCAGCACATGGGCACAGGCATCCGACAGCATGGTGCCGTTGAACAAATCCTGTTTCTTCCACTTTTTTTCAGCCCCCAGATAGGTTCCGTAGATCCCGGCGGTAATGGAAGCATGGGTACTGAGAAAAGCCAATGACCCCAGGACGCTCCCTTCCGGAAATCCCCAATGGGTCAGTCCCAAGATGAATCCCTGGGGGTCCGGGCCTCCGGACGCATAGAGGGTGGCATAAAAAGCCAGGATCATCCCCAGGATGCAGACCATGACGCCTTTTTCGATTTTCGAATAGGTATCTTTGGAAAAGTACAGTCCCAGCAGCAGTGCCAGCATGATCAGTGCTCCGATTTTCCAGTCGACCCCGAAAAGCAGGCTCATCCCGGCGCCGCTTCCGGAAATATTGCCGAAAGTGAAGAACAGACAGGAAAAAAACAGACAGATGCCCACAAAGGCCGCGGCTCCATGGCCATAATAGTGCCGGATCCCATGGAGCAGAGGCATGCCGGTCAGCATGGCCAGCCGATAGCAGGTGAGCATAAAGGTAATACTCATGATGAAGATGGGGATAAACAGCCACAGCATATGGTATCCATAGCTGGAACCCAGCATGGCCGCAGTGGTGATGGCCCCCGGCCCCACCACAACACCGGCCAGGATGATGCCGGGGCCGATCCGCTTCAGGATCTCCAGAGCCGTCAGCCGTTTTACGGTGGAGGGGTCAAACCCAAGTTGTTTGTTTACTGCAGATTCCATAATTTCCTTCCTTATTTCAAATGAAAACGGCTGCCCATGATTGGATGGGCAGCCGCCTCGTGGTTTTCCTGTATAGGTCAAAAAGGATGGTCTTTGATGCACTCCGTTCAGAGGAGAATCTCCTGCTTATTTTTCGAAGGGTTTCATGTCCACTTTGGGCAGACCGCTCTTCTTCAGACCTTCTGCCACCCAGTCTTTTTCTTCCTGGTCCAGGGGCAGAACCGGTTTCCGCATCAGGCCGCTGGTGAATACACCGCGCTGTACCAGAGCTTCCTTCAGACGGGCATGGGCTTCGCCGGAAGGCTGGCCGCCGCCGTAGATGGCCTGGCTGATGGGATAAATGTTGTTGGAGGCATCCTGGGCTTCCTTCAGGGTGTGGTTGGCCGGGTCCTTGAATACTTTCCAGGCTGCAGTGATCAGTTCGGGCACGCAGCCGGCAAAGCCGATCAGAGCGCCGTCCATGCCGGGGAACCAGGATACACACAGGGTCTCATCATGGCAGGTGATCAGGGATACATCCGGGCAGGCTTTCCGCAGTTCACGGACGTCGTGTTCATAGATGGCGGTGACACGGGTACCCATCTTGATGGCCTTTACATGGGGGATTTCCTTGACCATCTTGATCAGGGTTTCCACCGGGTAGAAGGCCTTGCTGGTAGCCGGATACAGGTGGATGATGATGTCGATGTCGGCACCGTCAGCCACATCTTTGACGAACTGGAAGGGAGCCTTGGGGTTCATCCCGAAACGCAGCCACATATGGGGCGGCATCAGCAGGATCCCGTCAGCGCCGGCTTCTTTGGCATCCTTGGCCATTTCGATGGCGCCTTCGGTGTTTTCACAGTTGACCCCGGAGATGATGGTCATCACATCGCCGCATTCTTCGGCGCAGATTTCCGTTACCCGTTTCCGTTCTTCCCGGGTCAGACCGGTGACTTCGCCAGTGTGGCCGTTGCAGACCAGACCTTCGATGCCTTTGTTGTAGAAGGATTTGATCCAGCGCAGGTATGCTCTGAATTCCGGTTCGTTGATGGTATAGTCAGCGTTCAGAGGAACGGATACCGCCGGGAAAATGGTCTTGAAGTTCTTTACTTTTGCCATGATGAAAAACCTCCTGAAAATGATTTCTATTTTTTCGTCCTGTCTCTGCAATCGTTTGCATCAACCTTGGCTATTTTATATCATGTTTCAGGGTCATCCGTCAATGTTTTCTGACAGTTCCGCAATTTTTTGCACCGGCTTTTCATGTCTAGAAGCAAGGTTTAATGAGGTTATTCCACTTCAAAAAGAGGATTTTGTCAGTAATCGTATTTTATGAGCTTTTCATGCAATCGTTTTCATTGTATACTCGCGATTCTTTCCCTTTTCCCCCTCCCTGCTATAATGGATTCCATAAGAAGGGAGTTGTTTCCTTATGCAAAACAAAAAGAAGGTGTTTCTCACGGCCCTGTGCACCCTGGCGGCCTGTGTGCTGCCCCTCCTGCCTCTGGACAAGCCGGTCCAGGCCCGGCGCTATGAACGGATCGTGGTGTGCAGTGACATCCATTACGGCAGCAAAACCCGGGAACCGGAACTCCGGGCCCGGAAAATCGCAAACAAAAAAGCAGCCGTCCGGGACATCAACGGCTGGGAGGATGTGGACCTGTGCGTCTTTACCGGGGATATGGTCCAGAAAACCGGCAGCCCGGCTGACTACAAACTGGCCCGGGAACTGACGGACCGGGTGAAAAAGCCCAAGGAATTCCTGGCCGGGAACCATGAAGTCATCTATCACCGGGATCTGTCCAGCACCGGCAGGCTGGTACCGGCGGATCCTTATGAACGGGGGCTCCACCTCCAGACCTACGAGAAGACATTCGGTCCCCTGTACCATTCCCGGAAGCTGGGCCAGTACTTCCTGGTATTCCTGTCCCCGGACACCCTGGAAAGCAAATATGCCGTGGAGCTGTCCAAGGAACAGCTAGCCTGGCTGGAAAAGGAACTGAAGGACCACCGGCAGGAACCCACCCTGATCTTCTGCCATGCCCCCATCACCGGCACCCTGATCCCCGGCAGCAAACTGGATACGCCCCGGAATTACGCCCAGCCGGCCAAAAAGCTCCACCAACTGCTGACGGAAAATCCCCAGGTGCTGCTGTGGGTATCCGGCCACACCCATACATCTCCCAAGAACCCCAGTTTCAACAACCCGGTGAACAAAATCCCCGGCACGGAAATCCTGGATGTGCACAACCCCACCTGGGACGGAAAGCAGATATGGACCAATTCCCTGTATCTGTACCCGGAAAAAATCGAAATCCGCACCTACAGCCACAAAAAACACCAGTGGCTGCCCCAGATGGACCGTACGATACCGGTTCCAGGAGAAATGAGGAAGGGGGTGTGAAAAATTCACACCCCCAGTCGCGGGCCGCGAGTCATGGGTCGCGAGCCTGGACGTTGCAACCGTTTATTCTTTTTCTATAGAAGGATGAGGCAAAACCGACAGAAATCCAGAAAACCGTATTTTGGGGTTCCGCCAAGAAGCCCGCGACCAGACAGGTGGCTGTTGCACAGAACGCGTGCAGCAGCCACCTCTTCACAAATTGCTGTACACAGTCTTCTTCCCCTCTTCTTTCTCTTTTTGGAGGGAAATGAAATAATGTTCCGCATCCTCCACCAGGCTGTTGGTGAGGAGGCTCTGGAAAGCGGCTTCCTCCAGGCCTTTTCCCTGGACGGCGAACACATAGTTCCCGGTTTCCCAGCAGGCGGCAAAGAATCGGGGTCCCAGCCGGGCCATGCTGACAATCGTCTTGTTTACGGGTTGCTTATTCCATTTTACTCCATAAACTCCACTGAGAGTTTCTTTAGGCATATTGTTTTTCAATGCAGTACGGATCCGTACTTTTGTTTCTGGCTGTCCCAGCCGGACAAAGGAAAGGTCAGAAGAACGCCCGCTGATCACGGAAATCCCATCCAGGGCATAGCCGGAATCCCGGCTGAGGGTCAGAGGACAAAAGCCCAGGACCCGGGCGGCATCCTGGTAGGTGGCATAGGACACATAGGGATTGGGAACCTGATCCGGACCGGCGGCCGGAGCCGCAAAAACCGGTCCGGCTATCCCCAGGATCAGCAGGGAAGCAGATACTGCAAGAAACTGTTTCGTCTTCAGAGAGAACAATTGCAAAACCTCGTTTCTGATAAAGTCTGAAGTCAGCGCCTTCAGAAGAAGTGTAGCATGGAAATCCAGGCCGGACAAGGGGCATGGACGGGAGCCATGTCCGGATGGATGAAAAGTGAATGGAAAAAGTGAAGGGATTTGGTAAAAAAGAGGAAAGAAGAGTGGGAAGCAAGGGAAACAGGCCCTATTTTGTCAGCTGTCAACGGTCAGCGGCCAGCAGCCGATGGAAATCAATTTTTGCAAATTGATTTTGAAACAGCATGAACCGTAGGGAGCGCAGGCCGGTCGCCCCGCAAAACACATGGTCAGCTGCTGGTTGGGCGGGCGGCCGGACCTGACGCCTCTACGGAAACGATTGATATAACGGTTGCCGTTGTTCAAAGCCAGTTTTGCTGGTTTCCTTTGGCTGTTGACCGTTGACCGGACGGATTTTTTCATACGCAAAAAAGAGACTGTTGCTTTTGCAACAGCCTCTTACCTTTTAATTGGTGGGATTATGCGGATTCGAACCGTAGACCTCATCGATGTGAGCGATGCGCTCTAACCAACTGAGCTATAATCCCGATAAATTGTATTATACGCTTCTTTCCCAAATAATGCAAGGGGTTTTATAAAAAAATTCCTGCAGCCACTCCGGCCACCAAAAGCCCCGGCAGCATGTTTCCCACCCGGATCTTCAGGAGACGGGTCATGTTGATCCCCACCCCCAGGATCATCAGGCCTCCGCTGGCAGAGATCTCCTGGACCACGGTCTGGCTCATATAGGGCCCCAGGATTCCGGCCAGAGCTGTCAGGATGCCCTGATAGACCCCTACGGACAAGGCGGAGAACAGGACCCCGATCCCCATATTGGAGGCGTAGATGATGCCGCTGAGGCCGTCGATCATGGCCTTGGTGTATAAGGTGGTGGCATCCCCGCTGAGCCCGTCCTGGATGGACCCTACAATGGCCATGGCCCCCACACAGTACAGGAGACTGGTGGACAGGAATCCTTCCACAAAGGCCTCCGTCCCTGCATCTCCCTTTCCCTTGGCTTTCTGGACCCGGGCCGCCAGCCAGGTGCCCACCTGTTCCAGTTTCTCTTCGATCCCCAGGGCTTCCCCCAGGATGGATCCGGTGACCAGACTGATGATGGTCAGCAGGATGTGCTGTCCCTGGAGGGCCATCTGAAGCCCCAGCAGGATCACACAGAGAGCCAGACCGTAAATCACCGTTTCCTGGTATTTTTCCTTGATGCCCCGGCCCACCAGCAGGCCCACCAGGCTGCCGCCGGCAATGGCGGCCACATTCACAAGGGTTCCCGATCCGATCATGGCAGCCCTCACACAGTGAACAGCCCGGTTTTTTTCCGGTTCCCGGACCGGACCGGCCCCTGGAGCAGTTCATAGAGCCGTTCCAGATCTTCCGGTCCATAATATTCGATGAGGATCCGGCCCCCCTGGTCCTTTTGGGAAGGCTCGATCTTCACCCGGGTCCCCAGGTACTGGATCAGCTTTTCCTGGAAGGCCCGGGTATCCGGATCCTGGGCCTTCGTTCCGTTCTGGGAAGACGGGGCTTTCCGTTCTTTCTTTCCTGGCGTTTTTTCCGGAGGAAGCAGTTCTTCTTCCGTCTTCAGGTAAAGATGCCAGGGTTTCCCTGCTTTTTCCGCCTTGGCCACTTCTTCCACGATCCGGGCAGACCAGCCCCCTTCCGCCGCCTTCCGGGCCAGTTCATTGATTTTCTCCGGCGTATCCAGCCCCAGGAGGGGCCGTACCTGGCCGGGAGACAGTTTCCCTGCGGAAACCAGTTCTGCCACTTCAGCGGGCAATTTCAGCAGCCGCAGGGCATTGGCCACCGCCGCGCGGCTTTTCCCCAGCTTCCGGGCCGCTTCTTCCTGGGTCAGCCCCAGGGTCTCCATCAGCTGCTGGATGCCCCGGGCCTCTTCCATGGGATCCAGGTCGCTGCGCTGCATGTTTTCCACCAGGGCCACTTCCATCATGGCATCTTCATCGTAGTCCCGGACCACCACCGGCACCTTGGTGAGTCCGGCGGCTTTGGCCGCCCGCCAACGCCGTTCCCCGGCCACGATTTCGTACTGCCGCCCTTTCTTCCGGACGATCAGGGGCTGGATCACCCCGCTCTGGCGGATGCTTTCCTCCAGTTCCCGGAGGGCCTCAGGGTCAAAGGTCTTCCGGGGCTGGTAGGGATTGGGCTTCAGGTTCTTCACCGTCACTTCCCCTACCGCTTCTCCGGCCTGTTTCTCTTCCACCGCCGTTCTGGCCGCAGGAGCTCCCTTGGGCTTCCGCCCGCCGAACATCTTGTCCAGGCCCGTCATGCCCAGACCGCCTTTCTTACCGGCCACGGCGCTTCACCTCCCTTGCCAGTGCTCTGTAGGCTTCCGCCGCTTTCCCGTGAGGATCGTACACGGTAATGGGCTGTCCATAGCTGGGGGCTTCCCCCAGCCGCACAGAACGGGGAATCATGGTCTTGAACAGCAGCTCAGGGAAATGTTCCTTCACCTGGGCCACCACATCGTTGGACAGGTTGGTCCGGCTGTCCGTCATGGTCATGACGATGCCTTCAATGGTCAGATCCGGGTTGGTGGACTGACGGATCCGGTCCACGGTGGCCAGCAGCTGGGTCACGCCCTCCAGGGCATAGAATTCACACTGGATGGGGATCAGCACGCTGTCCGCCGCCGTCAGGGCATTGACGGTCAGCAGGCTGAGAGAAGGGGGACAGTCGATGATTACAAAGTCGTAATTGTCCTTTATTTTGTACAGATGTTTTTTCAGGGCATTGGGGGGATTCTTTTTCTCGATCAGATCGATTTCCGCGCCGGCCAGGTTCATGGTGGCAGGAGCCACCCACAGATCCTTCCAGGCAGTGGGCTGGATGATCTCCTCCAGTTCCGTATGGTTGATCAGCACATCATACAGACAGCGTTCCAGGCTGCTTTTATCGATACCCAGACCGCTGGTGGCGTTCCCCTGGGCGTCCAGATCCACCAGCAGTGTCTTTTTCCGTCCTTCCGCCAGACAGGCCGCCAGACTGATGCTGGTGGTGGTCTTCCCCACCCCGCCCTTCTGGTTGGCCACGGCAATGATTCGGGTCATAGGGTCCACTCCTTTCAAATGGGATTTCCTTTTTGGGACACTGTAGGATATTGTAACATAGAAATGAGGTTGTTGCACATAGAAGCAACAACCTCAGGTCACGAGCCATGAGTCGCTGGTCCCGGGCTTGTTTCTGCAGCTCTTTCCGTCCTTTTCTTTTCAAAAAACAGCGATGCAGCTGTACCCTGACTCCAGGACCGTATCATCCGACCCTCACCAACAAGCCCGGGACCCATAGCCCGCGGCCCTAAATCCTGTACCCTCTCTTCCCGATCTCCACTACGGTCTCACAGGCTTTCACCAGACTGGGGATGGGCAAATATTCGAACCGGCCGTGGAAATTGGCGCCCCCGGTAAACAGGTTGGGGCAGGGCAGGCCCCGCCAGGACAGCTGGGCTCCGTCGGTGCCGCCCCGGATGGGTTCCACCACCGGCGTGACCCCCACCGCCTCCATGGCTTCCCGGGCCAGGTCCACCACGGCCATATGGCCGTCCCGGATCTTTTCCGCCATATTGTAGTACACATCATGGTGTTCCAGTTCCACGCTGCCAATGCCATACTTTTCGTTCAGGAAGTCCGCCAGCCGGTCCAGGAAGACCTTCCGTTCTCCGAACCGTTTTTGGTCATGGTCCCGGACCAGCATGTGCATCCGGCAGGTTTCCACATCTCCCGTGATTTTGTACACATGGAAGAATCCTTCATACCCTTCCGTGTATTCCGGTTTTTCTCCTGCCGGCAGCGCCTGCTGCCATTCCGCCGCCATGGCCAGGGCATTCTTCATCTTCCCTTTGGCGGAACCGGTATGGACACTGCGCCCATGGAAAGTGACCACCGGGTTGTCCGCATTGAAGTTCTCATATTCCAGACCTCCCAGTTCCCCGCCGTCCACCGTATAGGCAAAATCCGCTCCGAATTTCGCCACATCGAAGCCGGAGGCGCTGCGTCCGGTTTCCTCGTCAGGGGTGAACCCCACCCGCAGGGTCCCGTGGAGGATTTCCGGATGGTCCAGGAAATGTTCCATGGCGGTGACGATGGCCGCCACCCCGGCCTTGTCGTCGGCCCCCAGCAGGGTGGTGCCGTCGGTGAACAGGATGTCCTGTCCCCGGTATTTCCGGATTTCCGGGAAATCCTTTGCGGAAAACACGATGCCCTTGTCCCGGTTCAGCAGCACATCTCCCCCGTCATAGTTCCGGACCCGCAGGGGTTTTACATCCTCCCCGGAGGCGTCCGGACTGGTATCCATATGGGAAATGAAGCCCGTCACCGGTCCGGAGATCCCCGCCGAAGCCGGCAGGGTGGCCATCACATAGCCATGGTCATCCAGAGATACATCGGAAAGCCCCAGTCCCTTCAGTTCTTCCGCCAGGGCCCGGGCAAACACCATCTGTCCCGGGGTGCTGGGCAGCAGGACATCCTGTTCCTCGTCGGACTGGGTGTCAAAGGAAACATACTGCAAAAAACGGTCCACCAGTTTGTTTTCGTCGATCATGGTATCCGTCTCCTTTCTGGATCTGAGGGCAGCAACGCTGCCCGTAATGGTCACTGGCCGTTGACAGGGGCCGCACAACCGGCAGCCCGCAAAACACACGGGCAAACGGTTATTTGGCGGGCGGCCGGGCCTGCCACCCCTACGGGAACGATTGATGCTGCCATTACCGTTGTTCAAAGGGGGTGTGATTTTTTCACCCTCCCTTACAGCTTAAAGTCCACAATGGCTCCCACGCCTACTCCGTCCACCCGGTTGATGTTGGAGATACTGGTGGCGTCGATGGGGATCATGGCCTTGACCCGGGCCACGCTGAGGAACTTCCCTTCCAGCTGTCCCACCGCTTTTACCTTGTCCACCTGGGCTTTTGGCCCCACCACCTGGACGGCGCCGATGTAGCTGCCGCTGCCCAGGCTGAGGATGGGCACCACCTTGGTGGCATAATGGGTATCCATGCCCTTCTGAAGGGTCATTTTGTTGATGAAGGTGTTGATTTCTCCCCCGAATCGGCTGACCAGATAGCTGATGCCTCCCAGTTTCAGGACGGAACCCAGATCAAAAGCCTGGGCCGGCAGAGCTGCCGTACCGGCTCCCAACAGATAGGCGGAAAGCACTGCGGCTGCGATTTTCTTGTTCATGGATGGAACCTCCTTCAGGATCAGATGGTTCAAGGATACCACAAAGAAGTTACGTTTATGTGACAAAGGACTGACAACAAAAAGAAGGCAATGTTTCACGTGAAACATTGCCTTCCCCACTCACAGCGGTTTCTTCACCGCCGTCCCGGCTTTCCGGGGATACTGCTTCGGAGTGGGCCGCACCTTTTTGATGGTGATGATGGCCCGCTGATCGGTCAGCCCCGGCAGCTGCACCGGCCGGACTTCTGTGATCTTTCCGCCCAGCACCTCCACCGCATGGTGGGCAGCGTCCACTTCCTCCTGGTATCGGCTGCCCTTCATGGCGTAGAACACGCCCCCTACCCGGACCAGGGGCAGGCAGTATTCCGCCAGCACCGGCAGGGCCGCTACCGCCCGTGCCACCGCCACATCGAATTTTTCCCGGAGAGCCGGATCCTTCCCGGCATCCTCTGCCCGGGCATGGGTGCACCGGACCTGGCCCAGGCCCAGATCCTTCACCACCTGCTCCAGAAAATTCAGCCGCTTCTGGAGGGAATCGATGAGGGTCACCCGCATCCCGGGATCATAGATCTTCAGGGGCAGCCCGGGGAACCCGGCGCCGGTGCCCACATCCACAATGGTATGGTTGTGGAACCGTTCCGGATCGTACACCAGCAGGGAATCCACCATATGCTTCACTGCCACTTCCTCCGGATCCGTAATGGCCGTCAGGTTCAGGCTTTTGTTGGTTTCCAGCAGCAGATCCGCATACCGGGTGAACTGGTCCAGCTGTTTTTCGCTGAGGGTAAAACCAGCCGCTTCTCCTGCTGCTTTCAGGGTTTCCCGATAACTCATGCTTCTTCTCCCTTCCGGCGCTGGGTTTCCAGCCACACCATCAGCACGCTGATATCCGCCGGGGACACCCCGGAGATCCGGCTGGCCTGACCGATGGAAACCGGCCGTTGCTTCGTGAGTTTTTCCATGGCTTCCGAAGACAGTTCCTGGATTTTGGTATAATCCATGTCTTCCGGAAGCAGTTTGTCCTCCAGTTTCAGGGCCCGTTCCACTTCCTGCTTCTGTTTCCGGATATAGCCCTGGTACTTCACCTGCACATCCACCTGCTCCGCCGCATCCACCGGAAGTTTTTCCAGGCCGAAGGCGTCCGCCAGTTTTTCATAGGTCACTTCCGGCCGGCGAAGCAGATCCAGCATGTTGATGGAACTCCGGAGGGCCGTGGACCCCATGCCGGTGACTTTTTCCTGGTTTTCCTCACTGGGAGCCAGATTGATTTTGGAGAGATTGAACAGGGTCCGCTCGATCACGTCCCGTTTCCGGGTGAAGGCGGCATACCGGTCATCAGTGACCAGCCCCACATCCCTGCCCTTCTGGGTCAGCCGCAGATCCGCATTGTCCTGGCGCAGCAGCAGCCGGTATTCCGCCCGGCTGGTCATCATCCGGTAGGGTTCCGTGGTGCCCTTGGTCACCAGGTCATCGATGAGCACCCCGATATAGGCATCGCTCCGTTTCAGGATCAGGGGTTTCTTCCCCTGGAGCTTCAGGGCCGCGTTGATCCCGGCCATAAGCCCCTGGGCAGCGGCTTCCTCATACCCGCTGGTACCGTTGGCCTGTCCCGCACTGAACAGCCCGCTGATGGCCTTGTGTTCCAGGTTGGCTTTCAGCTGGAGGGGATCCAGGCAGTCATATTCAATGGCATAGCCGGCCCGCATCATCTTGCAGTGTTCCAGCCCGGGGATGGTCTGCATGAAGGCCACCTGGATCTCTGCCGGCAGGGAAGAACTCATACCCTGGACATAGACTTCGTTGGTCCGGAGCCCCTCCGGTTCCAGGAACAGCTGGTGCCGGTCCTTGTCGGCGAACCGGATGATCTTGGATTCGATGCTGGGGCAGTACCGGGGCCCCACCCCTTCGATCATGCCGTTGAACATGCAGCTCCGGTCCAGGTTGTCCCGGATGATCTGATGGGTCCGGGGATTGGTGTAGGTCAGGTAGCAGGGCACCTGATTCCGGGTGGTGATGGTGCTCATGAAGGAGAAATTCCGCACCCGTTCATCCCCGTACTGGGGTTCCATTTTGGTGTAGTCCAGTGTCCGGGCATCCACCCGGGCCGGAGTCCCGGTCTTGAACCGCATGAGCTGGAGACCGGCTTCCTGGAGGGACCCGGTGAGCTTCATGGCGGACCGCTGGCCGATGGGACCGGACATGTAGGCCACTTCCCCGTAGAGGATCTTCCCCCGCAGGTACGTGCCGGTGCAGAGGATCACCGCGTCGGCTTCGAACACTTCCCCGGTTTCCGCTTCCACCCCCTGGACCTGGCCATTCTTGACCAGCAGCTTGTCGATCATCAGCTGTTTCACGTCCAGGTTGTCCTGGTTTTCCACCACTTCTTTCATGATGGTGTGATACAGGGGTTTGTCCGCCTGGGCCCGGAGAGCCTGTACCGCATAGCCCTTGCCGGTGTTCAGCATCCGCATCTGGATGCAGGCTTCATCGGCTGCCAGTCCCATCTGTCCTCCCAGGGCGTCGATTTCCCGGACCAGATGGCCTTTGGCTGGTCCCCCCACGGACGGATTGCAGGGCATCAGGGCAATATTGTCCATGGACAGGGTGGCCAGCAGGGTCTTCTGCCCCATCCGTGCCGCTGCCAGAGCCGCTTCGCATCCGGCATGGCCGGCTCCCACCACTACCACATCATAATGATCCACTACGATCATGCTTTTCCCCTCCGCTGTTACTTGCCCACACAGAACTGGGCAAAGATTTCATCGATGATTTCATCCGGCACGTCTTCCCCGGTGATTTCCCCCAGGTCATGGAGGGCCTGGGTCAGGTCTATGGTGAGACAGTCATAGGGCAGATGCTGCCGGGCCCCTGCCAGGGCATCCTCCAGGCTCTGAAGGGCCTTTTCCAGCAGGTTCTGCTGCCGGGCATTCTGGGTCATGCTGCTGCTTTCGCTGTCGGACCCTTCTCCGTAGACAAAATCCCGGAGCCACTGTTCCACCTGTTCCAGGCCCTTCCCTTCCTTCACGGAAAGGACCAGCACATCTTTTTCTCCATAGGTTTTCCGGAGCCCCTCCACATCCAGGGCCAGGGGCAGATCCGCCTTGTTCACCAGGATCAGTTTTTTCCGGTCCCGGAGACTTTCCAGCAGCTGCCGGTCTTCCGGATCCAGGGGCTGGGAGCCGTCCAGCACCACCAGGGCCAGCTGGGCATCCTCCAGGGCCGCCCGGGACCGTTCCACCCCGATCTTTTCCACCAGGTCGCTGGTATCCCGGAGCCCGGCGGTATCCGTGAGCACCAGAGGGATCCCGCCGATGGTCATCTGTTCCTCAATGATGTCCCGGGTGGTGCCGGGGATATTGGACACAATGGCCCGGTCCGCCTGGAGCAGGCTGTTCAGCAGGCTGGATTTCCCCACATTGGGCCGGCCCACGATGGCCGTCCGCAGCCCTTCCCGGAGAATCCGGCCGGCAGTCCCCCGGCGCACCAGGGTTTCCACCGCCTTTTTCCCTTCTTCCAGGGTGGATACGGTACGGTCATAGGTGACTTCTTCAATATCGTCTTCCGGATAGTCGATGCAGGCCTCCAGCTGGACCACCAGGTCCCGAAGAGTTTTCCGCAGGGCTTTCACCTGCCGGGACAGTCCCCCTTCATGGCCCCGGTTGGCCGCTGCCAGGGCCTGCCGGCTCCGGGCATTGATGATGTCCATGACGCTTTCCGCTTCCGCCAGGTCCAGACGGCCGTTCAGGAAGGCCCGTTTGGTGAATTCCCCCGGTTCCGCCGGCCGCGCCCCGGCCTGGAAGGTCAGTCTCAGGATTTCCTGGAGGGCTTCCCGGCCCCCGTGGCACTGGATCTCACAAACATCTTCTCCCGTATAGGAATGGGGTCCCGGCATGTACACCGCCAGCACCTCATCCACCACCTGGCCTTTCCCGTCCAGGATATGGCCGTACAGCAGCTTCCGGGCATTTTCCCTTCCAGGCTGTTCCCGCCCGGCAAAGAACCGGCGGACAATGGCAAGGCTGTCCGGTCCGCTGACCCGGATCACCCCAATGGAACCCACGCCCAGAGCAGTGGCAATGGCACTGATTGTATCATCCATCATTCGTTTCCTCCAAAAGAAAAAGAGGGGCTGTTGCAGCGCAACAGCCCCGTCAACGGTCAGCTGTCAACGGTCAACTGCCGAAGGAAGCCAGCACAGCTGGCTTTGAACATCGTCAAAACAACTTGAGCAACCAACTTTTTTCCCATGCAAACTCAATTTGAGAAAATTGATTTCCGACGGCCGCTGGCCGCTGACTGTTGACCGCTGACAAAAAAGGTCCTTATTTCAGATCGATGACCACTTTGCGGTAGGGTTCTTCTCCTTCGCTGTAGGTGGTTACCGCCGGATCGTACTGCAGACTCATGTGTACGATCTTCCGTTCATAGGGATTCATGGGTTCCAGCATGGCCTTCTTCCGGGTCCGTTTCACCCGGTCCGCCAGATTTTTGGCCAGCCGTTCCAGGGTTTCCCGCCGGCGTTCCCGGTAGTTCTCCGCATCCAGGATGATCCGGTGCCAGTTTCTGTGGCCCTTGTTCCCGGCCAGATTGGTCAGGTACTGGAGGGCATCCAGGGTCTGGCCGTGTTTTCCGATCAGGACACCGATGCCGTCCCCATGGATTTTCAGGATGATTTCCTCATCCTTCCGACTGATGAATTTTTCGATGAGCAGGTCCATGCCCATGGCACGGAAGACTTCTTCCAGGAAAGTCTTGGCCGCGGCGGCCACAGCCTGCCGTTCCGCATCCCGGTCTGCCGGTGCTTTGATTTCCTGTACCGGTTCTTCCGGAACCTCTCCCTTTGCCGGTTCAGGCTTTTCTTCCGGGATTTCCGCCACCGGTTCCGGAACGGAAGGTTCCTCTGCCGGGACTTCCTTCACCGTTACCCGCACTTTGGCATCCCGGCCTCCGAACAGGCCCAGGATCGAACTTTTGGATTCCTCCAGGACTTCCACGTCCACCTGATCCCGGCTGACACCCAGCACTGCCAGTGCCGCCTTCACTGCGTCTTCGACGGTTTTGCCCGTCTTTTCCACCATGTTCATCTTCAAGCCTCCTTACAGGCCCTCAGGCACTTGTTTTGTCTTCTTATTTCTTCCGGTCCAGCAGGAACTGCTGTCCGATCTGCATAATGTTCATGACTACCCAGTACAGTACCAGCCCGGCCGGGAACTTCAAGCTGATGTACCCGATGAACAGGGGCATGAAGTACAGCATGATCTTCCCCTGGGGATTGTCAGAGGGGGGCATGGTCTGTTTGGACTGGATAAAGGTGGTCAGAGCGGACAGGATGGGCAGGATGTAGTAGGGATCCGGATCGGCAATGCTCTGCATCCACAAGAAAGAGCTGGGTCCTGCATACTGGAAATCCCGGATGCCGTAGAAGATGCCGATCATGATGGGCATCTGGATCAGCAGAGGCAGACAGCCGGCCAGCGGATTCACGCCTTCCGACTTGTACAGCTCGGACATTTTCTGGTTCAGGGTCACCTTGTCGTCCTTGTACCGGGCCTGCAGCTCCTTCATTTTGGGCTGGATCCGGCTCATGGCGCGGGTGGAAGCGATCTGCTTGGCCGTCAGAGGCGACAGGATCAGCTTGATCAGGATGGTCATGATGATGATGGCCAGCCCATAGCTGGGTTCCCCGATCAGACGGGTCAGTTCATAAATATGGGCCACAACCTGTTGGACAAACGAGCTTAAAATTTCCAAAGTTCGACTCCTTTTCTTCCTGTCCGTTAGGGCACAGGATCATATCCTCCCTTGTGGAAAGGATGACATTTCAGTATTCTCTTCACAGCCAGATAGGATCCCTTCCAAAAGCCGTATTTCTGGACGGCTTCCAGCGCATACTGGGAACAGGTGGGTATGAACCTGCACCGGGGTGGAAAACAGGGAGAAATCCATACCTGATAAAAACGGATCAGGGCAATGGCAATGGTTTTCATAAGCCCTCCGCTGATTTACAGCAGACCGGCCTTTCTGGCCAGCCGCCGGAAAACTTCTTCATAGACTGCATAGGGAGCATGGGCCAGACGATGGCGGGCCACCCAGACGATGGCGTGTTTTCCCTTCAGACGGGCCTGTTCCTTCCGGAACACTTCCCGCATCCGGCGCTTCACCTGGTTGCGCAGCACAGCATGTCCCAGCCGCTTGCCCACAGCCGTCCCCAGCTGGTTCTGTCCGTTGGCTGAGGGAAGCACGTAGAAGACCCCGTACCGGTCCGCAAAGGATCTGCCTTTTTCGTAGACCTCCTGGAACCGCCCATGAGCCTTGACCCGGTTGGCCTGGGTATATTTCATTGGGGGAACATTCTGTTCCAAACTCCTGCACCTGCCTTGTAGTAAAATAGGCCGCGAAGAGCGGCCTATCTTAATCTTTATGCAGACAATCTCTTTCTGCCTTTTGCACGTCTTCTTTTTAAGACTTGTTTACCACCCAGAGTCTTCATTCTTTCTCTGAAGCCATGAGTCTTTTTTCTCCGATTGGTATTCGGTTGAAAAGTTCTCTTCATGTTCCTAACCCTCCCTTGCCTCCAAAGATACGTCAAGATCTATAATAAGTAAATCGTTTGACAGCTCATATCATTATAAGAGGAAAAAGAGAGAGTGTCAATATATTTACCAAGAAAACCGGAGAAAACCTTCCTTTTTTCTTACTTTTCATGGACCCGTTTCCCGGTGATGTGTTCCGGCACCAGTTCCAGCATGGTCACCCGGCTGGCGGCCCGTTCCATGACCTGGTCCACTTCCTCCACGGAAGGGTAGTACTTCAGGCCGATCTGCCGCAAAAGAGCCATGGCCCGGTCCCGGTCCTCCAGGATATGGAGCCGGCCGAAAACTGTCACGGACCGGACCGTATAGGCCCAGTCTCCTTCCAGCTTCACCCCGGCATCGTGGACATTGAAGGATACCTTGTCACAGCGCCGGATGGCATCGATCTTGTGACCCTCCCCGGCTCCGTGGAAATAGATCCGGCCGGAAGCCTCCTCGTAAAAATAATTGATGGGAAGAGCATAGGGATAGCCCTCATCTCCGGCCAGAGCCAGGGTCCCCCGTTTTTCCTCCTTCAACACTTCCAGGCATTCCTCCGCAGAGAGTGCCTGTTTGAAACGCCGCATGGGACGAAACATGGTATCAGCTCCTTTGTGTAAGGGGCTGCCGCCCAGGCGGCAGCCCTGTTTTTGTCAGCTGTCAACAGTCAGCAGCCGTTATTTCCCATACCCTCTGGGCATCACGTCCCGGGGAATGGGACATTCATAAGTCCGGCCGTCCATGCGTTTTTGCAGCTCGGCTTTCGCCGCTGCCAGCACTTCCGGTTTTTCGTACAGGGTCCGGGCTCCTTCCGCCAGCACCCGGGCGGCAAAGAAGCAGCCCTTCAGGGCCACGCTTCCCTTGTCCTGGGCCACCCACTGCCAGGAATGGGCGCTGGTGCCGATGGCAAAACAGGCGGCGGCAAACTGGGCCAGGGGCGTCACATAGCTCACATCCCCGGTGTCCGAAGACCCCATGGCCACGGCGCTGGTGGGCTGGTAAGGCAGGATGTAGGCCCCGGAGGGATCCTTCCGGATCAGTTCCTCCCGGAGTTCCGGATCCGGGAAAGGCGCCATGCCGGGATCTTTCAGGACCCGTTCCGGACCCACCTGGTCCTGGAATTTTTTCAGGAAGGCTTTTTCCTCCTCCGTCCGCCCGGGGGCCCCAACCGTTTCCATGGCGTCCTGGAGGACCTGTCCCAGGGTCCGGTTGGGCACCAGGTTGGATACGGCCTTGTCGAAGCGGATGGCCAGTTCCGTTTCCGTCATCAGGGCTGCCCCCCGGGCAATGTTCACCACCCGGTCATAGAGCCGCCGGGTCTCTTCATTGGACCGGGACCGGACCAGATACAACACTTCCGCCTTGGGTTGTACAACGTTGGGTGAAACCCCGCCGGTATCCAGGATGGCATAATGGACCCGCTCGTAGTCGGCCATATGCTCCCGCAGGTAATTGACCCCCACATCCATCAGTTCCACCGCGTCCAGGGCACTGCGGCCGTTCTGGGGGGCGGCCGCCGCATGGGAGGCCCGACCCCGGAAGGTGAAGGCGGCCTGGATGTTGGCCTGGTTGGTGCCCACCATCACTTCGTTCTGGGTCCCCGGGTGCCAGGTAAGGGCCGCATCCACATCAGCAAAGACCCCTTCCCGGGTCATGTAGGTCTTGCCGCTGCCCCCTTCTTCCGCCGGACAGCCATAGACCCGGATGGTGCCCTGGCCCGGATGGGCTGCCAGATAGTCCTTCAGCAGGAGCCCGGCGCCCACAGCGGCAGTGCCCAGCAGGCAGTGGCCGCAGCCGTGGCCGTTGGGATTCTCTTCCCGGGGCTTTTCCTCCCAGACTCCGTCTTCCTGGCTGAGCCCGCTTAAGGCATCATATTCTCCCAGGATGGCGATCACCGGTTTCCCGCTGCCGTATTCCGCCACAAAGGCCGTGGGCATATGGGCCAGTCCCCGGGTCACCCGGAATCCGTGCTGTTCCAGCAGATCCTCCATGGCTCCGGCGGACCGGACCTCCTGGAATTTCAGTTCCGCATAGTCCCAGATACAGGCATTGAGTTTCTCCAGTTCTTTTTCATAGGGTTCCAGATTCATGGGCATTGACCTCCTTCGTTGCATAACAACAGTTGTACAACCTTTGTCGGACATAGGTTGTTTATGCTTTTTCCGGTTTCTCCCGCCGGGCATCCAGTTCGTCCAGCAACCGTTCCCGGGCCAGTCCGTAGCAGGCTTCGATATAGGCCAGACCGGCCTGGCGCACCAGCTGATACCCCAGGAGGGCCGAGGCCGCCTGCCCCACCACCGGCACCGCTTTCAGGAAGCTCCGGGCCGCGAATTTCCGGCCCAGGGTCTTGATGATCACCTTGATTCCTTCCCGGCTCATGCCGCCCAGGACCATGGCCTTGTCCCGGAGAGAGACTTTCCGGCTGCTGTGGATCACTTCCGGCGTGATGCCGAAAGCATCCCGGATACAACCGTACATCTGGTACAGGATCAGCAGATCCACCGCCGCATCCACCCCGATAATGGGGTTGATGCCATTGTAGGCGGCATAGGCGGAACTCCGGCGCACATAGCTCCGGGCCGCTTCCCGTTTGGCGTCCAGCTGTTCCTGGGTCCGGGCTTCCGCGGTCAGGATGTACTTTTCCCTCCGGGCGGCGGGCATTTTCCGGATAATGGCATCATTCAGGTCATCCAGTCCGGCGGGAGCATCCTTCCGGGAACAGACAAAGACCAGTTCGAAATCCTCCCGTCCCAGCTGGGCCGCCACATCCCGGCGGATGGAAGCTTCGCTTTCCTCCAGGCTCATCCCTTCTTCATAGATCAGGTCCGTTTTGTTCCGGACGAAGATGCAGGGTTTTCCCTTCCCGGTGAGCTGCCGGAACAATTCCGTATCCCCCTGATGCAGTTTGTCCGAAAACACACAGAGGAACATATCATAGTCGAAAAGATGGAACTGATCGATAAACTCGTTCCAGGGAAAGGATTTTGTTCCGTATCCCGGCAGATCCATAAAGGTGGCATCCCCGTGTTCCACCAAAAGGGGTTCCCGGGTGGTATCCGTTTCCACCCCCACCGGTACCGCCTGATACCCGCAGATGGCATTGATCAGGCTGGATTTCCCGGAACCGGGCTGACCGAACAGCACAATGGTCACATTCTCCTGGTCCAGGTTCTTCATTTTTTCTCTGATGGCATTTCCGTCCTTTGTCATGCGTCCCCCATCCGGATTTCCGCCTGGAGCCGTTCCAGGGCATAGGTGTAACAGTCGTCGATGTATTTCTGTCCCAGGTAATAGAGACTGGCGGCATTGAAGCCCATCACCGCCGCTCCTCCGATCACCGGGATCACTTTGGCGGTTTTTCCGGTGGCTTTTTTCCGGAGCAGCCAGGTGATCCCCTTGGTCACCCGTTCTCCCGTGACCCCTTCCGCCAGTTTTTTCACCGCCTGGGAAGCGGGCCCCTGGGGCAGGACTTCTTTTTCACTGAGACCAAAGGCCTCCCGGACCGCCCGGTACAGGCTTTTCAGGATCTGGCTGTCCAGGGCCGCATCCATGCCGATCACCGGATTCAATCCGTTGGCCGCTGCCAGCATCATGAACTTCTTCAGGGACCGTTCCGCCGCCCTCCGCTTCACCTGCAGGGCTTCTTCCGTATAGGCTTTGGCATGGCGGAAGAACCGGTCCCGCTGGGCTTCCGGCAAAAGGGCACCCATGGCCCGTTCCAGTTCCGGGATCCCCCGTTCCCCGGCCGGCCGGTTCCGCCGGCAGCTGGTGAACACCAGGGTTTCCCGGGGCCCCACCTGATGATGGAGATCCCGGCGGATCTTTGCTTCCAGCTCTTCCCGGCTGCAGGAAGGATCGTACAGTCCGTCGCATTTGTTCCGGACAAACAGGCAGACCCGGCCGGTCCGGGCAATCTTCCCGAAAAAGTCCACATCCGCCTGATGGAGCTTCCCGGCAAAAACGCACAGGAACAGGTCATACTGGAGAGGATTGAAGGTGCTGAAATAGGCGTTTTCCGGAAACAGGCTGGTATCATAGCCCGGCAGGTCCACATAGATCACATCCGGACATTCCACGATCTGGGCTTCCCGGGTGGTGTCCGTGGCCTGGCTCACCCGGGCCACCCGCTGGCCGGCCAGTTCGTTGATCAGGGAGCTTTTGCCGGCCCCCGGCTGCCCGAACAGACAGATTTTGATTTTATGATCCCGTTCCCGCTGCCAGGCCTGGAGGAACTGGGATGCCAGATGTTTGTAATCCCCGGCCATACTGCTCCCTCCTTTATGCTTCCTCTTCCGTTTCGTTGGCCAGGCTCCACATGAGCCGGGTCACCGCCGCTTCCAGGGTCATGGGACCGCCGGATTCCACCCCGGCCTGGGCCGCCAGGATCCCCATGGGATACAGGGACAGATCCACCCCGTCAAAAAGGCACTGGCTGACGCAGACCACCTTGACGCCTTTTTTGATGGCCCGGCGGATGGCCGGCAGGAAGTTCTGCTGGTCCGTGTTCACCCCTCCGGCCCCATAGCATTCCAGCACCAGGCCCCGGTAGCCCCGTTCCACCGCATAATCGATGATGTCCGGTTTCAGGCCGGGGGTCATGGTGATGGCCATCACCCGGGGTTCCATTTTTTCCTCCACCCGGAAGCCCCCCACATTTTCCCGGCTGGGCAGGTTCTTCTTGACCCCTTCCTTGCCGAAATACAGCACCGGTGCCTCGTTGACGCTTTCAAAGGCATTGGGGTTCCGGGTAAAGATCTTCTTGGCACAGTCCCCCTTGATCACCTTGTTCCCAAAGGCCACGAAGACTCCGGGCAGCCCGCTGGCCGCCACGGAAAACGCCAGTTCCAGGTTGCTCCGGGCATCGCTGTTGGTCAGGCTGAGAGGCACCTGGGCCCCGGTGAGCACCACCGGTTTCCCCAGATTGATCAGCATCCGGGAAAGGGCACTGGAGGTATAGGCCATGGTGTCCGTGCCATGGGTCAGCACAAAGGCATCGTAGTCGCTGTAATTGTCCCCGATCAGCCGGGCCCAGGCACTCCAGTGGGCCGGTTCCAGGTTGCTGCTGTCCAGGAGGGTCAGATCCTGTACGGTGATCTCTCCCAGGGTCCGCAGTTCCGGTACCTGCTTCAGGATGTCCTCCCCCTTCAGGGTGGGCTCCAGCCCCTCGTCGGTTACCGTGCAGGCAATGGTTCCGCCGGTGGTCAGAAAGAGTATTTTCTTCATGGATTTTTCCTTCTCCTTGTTCTATAATCTATAGAAACAATTATAGCATATGTAAGGAATTCAGGCAGAGGAAGTGGATGCATTCCAAAGATTTTTACGGTTGTACAGGGTTGTTTTGATATAAAACAACCGTTGTTTTATTGTTGTTTTATCTATTTCTGTTACGTTTGGAGGAGATTTTCCATGACCGGTCTGCTTACCCGAAAACTGAAAAAGAAACTGTCCCTGTCCCTTTCCGGGCTGTTCCTTTCCACCGCCCTGACCCTGTCCGCCGCCCCGGCGGCGGAAGCCTTTGACTGGAGCAATGCCATCGGGTCCATTGTCCTGGTCTCCGCCCAGTACAGCATGCTGAACAAACAGGTGGCCTACCTGGACGGCAAAGGCCGGGGAGAATACCTGGACCAGATCAAGGGCCAGGAAGGAGTCAATGAGGATCCGGAAGCCAATGCCATGCTGGACCGGGTAATGGGACGGCTGTCCGGTGCCATCGCCAAAACGGATCCTTCCATCGAAAAGAATCCCTATCATTACTTTGTGAACAACAGCACCAAATTCAATGCCTACTGCACCCTGGGCCACAATGTATCCGTGAACATCGGCCTGTTCACCACCCTGAACTACAATGAGGACGAAGTGGCCTTTGTACTGGGCCACGAACTGGGCCACGGGGAACAGCACGACCCGGCCAACGGGGTGAAACGGACCTTCCCCATTGCCCTGCTGGCAGCCGTGGCCGGCAGCCAGAGCAATATGCTGGAAGCGGTGGGCACCAACCTGCTGGCCAACCTGGGCAGTGCCAAACTGGTTACCCTGCCCATGGAAAAGAAAGCCGATGAACTGGGCTTCACCTACGCCACGGAAGCCGGCTACAACCCAGGAGCCGGCAGTGCCCTGTGGCAGCGGGTGATGGAAAAGATGGGGAACAACCGGGAAACCTTCCTGGGGACCATCTTCATGCCCAGCGACCATCCCAACAACGGCTCCCGCCGGGACAAATACACCAAAAGAATGTACGAATACAGCGGGAAACATGTGAATGTGGACAAGAAGACCGGCGCCATCCTGGTGAACAAAAAGAATCTGGGACTGGTCCGGCCCGGGGGAAACATGAGCAGCCGGGAACGGACCTATCTGGTGGCCGGCAGCCTGGCCCGGGTCTACCACGAACAACCTTCCGTACAACCTTCTGCTGAGCAGGACGGCAGCGATCTGTATTTCGGAGGCCGGCGGATCATGAGCCTCCAGTACGGAGATGACGGTGCCGCCTGGGTGGAAAAGCTGAACAAGGCAGCGGGGAAAGGGAAACAACCTGTAAAACAACCAGTTGTTTCCAATAAAAAAGGCGCTGTGAAAAAATCATTCACAGCGCCTTAAATTTGCCAGCGTAAGCTGGCTTCCATCGGCTAGAGACTAGTGACTAGAGACTAGTGACGGGGATGTGAAAATCATTTTTTCACATCCCCTTGTCAGTGGTCAATGGTCAATTGCCGATGGAAATTAATTTTGCAAATTGATTTTGAAACAGCATAAACCGTAGGGGGCGCAGGCCCGGCGCCCCGCCCAAAGCACTCATCATCAGCGTTCAGTCGGGCTGCCCGGCGTGCAGCCCCTACAGTTCCGATTGATACAAGCAAAAATTTGCCTGCAAATTTTATCCTTCGGCCGTTGACAGGATTGTTGCACAAGCCGTGCAGCAACCCTTTATTTCATCTCTTCCGGCAGAATCAGATTCAGCACCACAGCCACCACGAACACCACGGCCACGCAGTTTTCGGCGAAGACGCTTTTCATCAGATCCGGGAAGATCTTGAAGATGGCGGGGTTTTGGGTGAACCCGATGCCGATGGACAGGCTCAGGGCCGCAATGATCATGTTCCGCTGGCTGTAGCCGCAGCTGCCCAGCATCCGCACCCCGCTGACCACGATGGAGCCGAACATCATCAGGGTGCAGCCCCCCAGCACCGCTTCCGGCAGGGACGCCAGGATCACTCCCAGCACCGGGAACAGACCGGCCAGAATCATAATGGCCGCACCGCTGGCCACCGCTTTCCGGTTCACCACATGGGTCATGGCAATGAGCCCCACGTTCTGGCTGAAGGACGTGATGGGCAAGCACCCGAACAGGGAGGACAGGGCACTGATGAACCCGTCCACGCCAATGGACCCTTCGATTTCCTTATCCGTGGCATTCCGGCCAAAGCCCATGACCGTCAGCGCCGACGTATCCCCCAGGGTTTCCGTGGCGGATACCAGGAAAATCAGGAATACGGAGAAAATGGCGTCCGGATGGAATTCCAGGGCATAGGGCAGGGGCTGGGGCAGGGAGAAGAGCCCGGCAGAACCGATCTTGGACAGATCCACCATACCGTAGAAAAAGGCGGTGATGTACCCCACGATCAGCCCGAAAAGCACGGACAGCTGCTTGTAGAAGGACTTGGCTTTGATGTTGAACACCAGGCAGGACACCAGGGTCACGGTCCCTACGATCATATAAGGAGCTTCCCCGAAATGGGGGTTGCCAAAACCACCCCCGAAGGAATTGGCCCCAATGCCCAGCAGGGAGAACCCGATGGAAGTCACCACGCTGGCGGAAACGATGGGCGGGATGAACCGGCGCCACCACCGGGCAATGAGTCCCAGACAGCCTTCCAGACAGCCCCCCACCAGGGCCGCTCCCAGGATGGCCCCGTAGCCGTATTTGGCCCCGATCACGCAGAAGGTGGATACAAAGGTGAAGCTGATCCCCATGATGATGGGCAGCCGGCTCCCCAGGGGACCCACCGGGAACATCTGGAACAGGGACCCCACCCCGGCCATGATCATGGCCGCCTGGATCAGGGCCGCCGCCTGTTCCGTGGGCATCTTCACCGCCCCGGTGACGATCAGGATGGGGGCGATATTGGCCACGAACATGGCCAGCACATGCTGGAGCCCGAAGGGCACTGCCTTTTTCAGGCTGATTTCGCCGTCGAACCGGTAAATGGGATCGGACAGGTCCAAACCCGGTTCCTGGATCTTTTCTTCTGCCATGGCCCCTCCTTACCGGAATACGATGGTGCCGGATGCGGCATCCATTTTTTCAATGATGGCCAGGCTCTTTACATCGTAGCCTTTCTTCCGCAGGGCATCGCCGCCCCCCTGGAAGCCTTTTTCGATGGCAATGCCCACTCCTTCCACTTCGGCACCAGCCTGGTGGACCAGGTCGATAAGGCCTTCCACCGCACAGCCGTTGGCCAGGAAGTCATCGATGATCAGTACGTGATCTCCGGCATTCAGGTATTTCTTGGAAACCACTACATGGTTCACCTTGTTGTGGGTGAAGGATCTGATTTCCGTGCTGTAGACGTCCTTGTCCATGTTGCTGCCGGCGCTTTTCTTGGCAAAGAGCACGGGCACCCGGAAATGGACCGCCGTCAGACAGGCAATGCCGATGCCGGAAGCCTCGATGGTCAGGATCTTGCTGATGGGCCGGTCCTTGAACAGTTCGTAGAATTCCTTCCCCAGCTTGCTGATGAAAGGCACATCGATCTGGTGGTTCAGGAAACTGTCCACCTTCAACACATCGCCGCTTTTAATGGTCCCGTCCGCCAGGATTTTCTTCTGCAGTAAATTGTACTCTGCCATGTCTTCCTCCCGTTTCTTCCAGACAAATCATATTGTTTTTATAAAGGGATATTATATCATATCCGTACCTTCCGGAGAACAAAAAAAGAGGTGTGAAAAAACAGCTTTCACACCCCCTGTCAACTGTCAACGGCCAAAGGAAGCCAGCAAAGCTGGCTTTGAACAACGGCAACCGTTATATAAATCGTTTCCGTAGAGGCGGCAGGCCCGGCCGCCCGCCAAATCAGCCGTTGACCATGTGTTTTGCGGGGCAACCGGCCTGCGCCCCCTACGGTTTATACTGTTTCAAAATCAATTTGCTAAAATTGATTTCCATCGGCTGCTGACTGCTGACAAAAAAGGGGCTGTGAAAAAATGATTTCTCACTTTTTCACAGCCCCCTGCTTTTTCAGTTGGAGCGGGCAATGGGAATCGAACCCACCTCTAAAGCTTGGGAAGCTTTCATTCTACCAATGAACTATGCCCGCATCAGATAAACTGTATTTTAGCAATTTTTTCTCTGTTTGTAAAGGGGTAATCCGGAGATTTTGGTAATCCTGCCGGAAATCACCCTGTTGGAACCGGCTGGATTGGGGTATAATAAAAGATACATAACAAAACTCCTGTCCGGACAGGCTGCTTCTTTCTGTTTCCGGAAAATTTTCAGATAAAGAAGGGATATCCTTGACACCATCTGCTCCTCTCCAGGAACTCCATGCGTTTTATGACAGCCTGCCTTCCGGGATCTGTCTTTTGTCCACCGATGGCCGGGAACAGATCCTGTTCGCCAGCCAGGGCCTGCTCTCCCTGTATGCCTGCCGCACCCAGGAGGAATTCCAGGCCCTGACGGGCAGCCGGTTCCGGGACATGGTGGATCCGGAGGACTACCGTCCCCTGGAAATCGTGAGCCATCCTTCCAATGATCCCCTGGCCCGGACCCAGGGCCCCATCCATCCCTTCCTCACGTTCCGGATCCGGACCCGGGAGGGCCACTACCGGCGGGTGGAGGGCATCCTGGGCAAAGAGGATGTGCCCCAGCTGGGTACCGTATGGATCCTGAGTCTCATCAGCACTTCCCAGAAAATGCTGGAACTGAAGCGGGATCCGATTACCGGCCTTATGGGGATCCATACCTTCTTCCAGGCAGCCTTTTGCCTGGGCAGCCGGAAGAAACAGGAGGGACAGCTGAAAACCTTCTGTCCCGTTTATCTCAACCTGACCAATTTCAAGCTGTACAACGCCACCTGGGGCATCCAGGCCGGGGACAACCTGCTCCGGACCATCGGGGCTGTACTCCAGAGCCATTTTCCCACCCAGCTGCTGACCCGGCTGACCGGGGACGGCTTTGTACTGATGGCCGCCGCCCAGGACCTGGAAGAGAAGCTCCTGGATGCTGTCAGGCAGGTGAACCAGCTGATCGGCAATCCCAACATCCAGCTGAAGGCGGGGATCTATCCTCCCCAGGAAAACGATTTCCCCCAGGATCTGCGCCAGTCCTTCGACATGGCCAAATCCGCCTGTGATTCCATCAAAAAAGATGCCCTCCAGGCCGTTGCCTTCTATACTCCGGAACTGGGTGCCCGGCTGGAGATCCGCTCCTTTGTGATCGAACACTTTGCCCAGGCCCTCCAGGCCGGTCATATCCAGGTGTATTACCAGCCGGTGATCCGCAGCCTTACGGGCAAACTCTGCGGCATGGAAGCCCTGGCCCGGTGGATCGATCCGGAGCGGGGAATGATTCCCCCCGGGGTCTTCGTACCCATCCTGGAAGAAGCCCGTCTGATCCATCAGCTGGACCAGTTCGTCCTGAACCAGTCGGCCCGGCTGCTCCGGGACCTGCGGAGCAGCCATCAGCCCCTGATCCCCATTTCCGTGAATTTTTCCCGGATCGACTTCCTGGTGTCCAATCCTTTCCAGCTGGTGGAAAAAGCCGTCCGGAAATACGGGCTCCAACGGGGATACATCCGGATCGAAGTGACGGAAAGCGCCCTGATCCACCAGTCCGGCCCCATCCTCCAGACCCTGCAGAAATTCCACACCAGCGGCTACAAGCTGTGGATGGATGATTTCGGCAGTGCCTATTCCTCCCTGAACCTGCTCCACAATTACCATTTCGACCTGATCAAAATCGACCAGGCCTTTCTCCGCAACCTGAACGCCCGGGGCAAAAAGATCATCACCTCCATCATCCTCATGGCCAAATCCCTGGGAATCCACACCCTGGCCGAAGGGGTGGAAACCCGGGAACAGCTGGAGTTTCTCCGGGAAGTGGGCTGTGAAAAGATCCAGGGCTTCTATTTCAGCCGTCCCCAGCCCTATGAAGCCCTCATGACCCACCTGAAATCCCGGCACATTCCAGGAGAAACCGGCCTGGAAGATCAGTGCTATGAACAGCTGGGGCTCCAGAACGTGGTGACGGACCTGCCCCTGGGGCTGTTCCGCTACAACCAGAAAGCCCTCACCCTGATTTTCATCAACCAGGCTTATCTCCGGGTGCTCCGGAGCGTAGGGATCCATTCTCTGGAAGAAGCCAACCAGATGCTCCGCGATCCAGCCTATCCTCCGGGCAGCCGGATCCGGGCCTACCTGGACCAGTTGGTGGCCGGCCGTTCCGTATCACCCATCGTCTTTGTGCAGAACGGGCAGTATCTTCGGCTGAAGGCCCGGAAGATTACAGGGACGACGCCCTGCTATCTGGGCACTGCAGAACTCCAGAACATCACCTGGGACAAAAAAGCCCCGGCCTCCCAGCAGCAGCTGGATTCCCATTTCCGGAACCTGCTCACCACCTACGACAGTCTGCTGGAGCTGGATCTGGACCGGGATACGGTGGAGCTTCTCCAGAACACCAATCCCTCCCTGGACGGCAGCCGCGTGTATCACGACATCGCTGCCTTTTTCGAGACCTATGCGGACCGGTTCGTCTATCCGGAAGACCGGACCCGGTTCCTCCAATTTCTCCGGCCGGACAACATCCAGCAGCAGGCCAGCCATTCCGACCATGGGGAAACCGCGGATCTGTTCCGGCTGCTCCGGTCCAAGGGCGAGTACCGCTGGTTCGTGTTCCACGGGGTCCTCCCTTACAAATCATCCGGACGGAAGCTGCTCCTGGGTATCCAGGAGGAATGCTGGGAACAAAAGGATCCGTCTGTTCGGCGCCGGGAGCTGCCCCAGTTTGCCCGGTCTCTGGGAATCCCTCTGGAATCATCCCCCCGGGACGAGTCCGCTTATCAGGTACTGTTCTGGAATTCCATCCGCACCTCTCCCCTGAAATTCTTCTGGAAAGACCGGCAGCTCCGGTTCAAGGGAGCCAGCCGTTCCTTCCTGGATTTCTACGGTCTGGAAGAAAAGGACATCCTGGGCCGCACCGATGAGGAACTGGGCTGGCACCCGGCTCCGGACCCGTACCGGAAAGATGAAGAAGATGTCCTCCTGCAGGGACGGACCATTACCCGGCATCTGGGGACCTGCATTGTCCGGGGGGTCCCCCACACCATCCTGTCCAGCGAATTCCCCCTGTACCGGAACAACCAGATTGTAGGGATCCTGGGCTATTTTGATGATCTGGAGGATACCCCCGCCCAGCAGGCCCTGCTCCGGGAACTGAGCCTGCGGGATCCGGAAACCGGCTTCCTCAGTTACCGGGGGATGCTGGAAACGGGGCTCCAGTACGCCGACGCCTGGCGCTGCCGGAAGGAGGATTATGCCGCCTGTCTCCTGGATATCCCGGAATTCGACGAGTTCTGCCAGGCCTATGGAATGGAACTGGGCCGGAAGCTGCTGGACAAGATTACGGAAAAACTCCGAAACCTGGGGCTCAAGGCCATTTCCCTGTCCCGGATCGGCAGCTGCTGCTTCCTGGCCTTTACCAAAGCCCTCATCCTGAAGGAGCTGGACGGGCAGATCCAGCTCCTGGCCCGGCGCATCCACGCCATTACCCAGGTGGAAGGCTACCCCTGCACCCTGTATCTCCAGTATGCCCTGGCCCGGGGATCCGAGTGCCAGAACCTGGACAACCTGCTTTCCCTTTTGACGGAGCGGCTGAAGGAGGCCCGGGAAGAACGGTATGGGGAATCCATTTTCATCGGGGACCGGATCGTCTTCGACCGGGAAAAATTCGACAACATGGATGAACTGGTAATGATCAGTGATCCGGAGACCCATGAAATGGTCTACATGAACAAAGTGGCCCAGCAGGCCTACCACCTGAAGGGTCCCCAGGACTATGAAGGCCGGTCCTGCCATGAGGTGCTGGAAGCCCAGAAAACCCCCTGTGCGGACTGCCCCGTCCCCATTCTCCGCCAGGACAAATTCCATGTGGTGACCCACCACAGCCTGAAAGCCGGCCTGGATCTGCTGGTCCGGGATACCCTGGTGCCCTGGCGGGGCCGGGCCCTCCATTTTGTCATGGCCCTGAACCTGAACCAGTATGTGGATATGGACATTGCCCGGAACGAGCTGATTTTCCGGGAGGCCGCCGCCAATGACGTAATCGCCCTGGGGCTCCGGGAAGAAGATCCCAACCAGGGCATCCGGAAGATGATGGCCCAGATCGGGCAGAACATGAAAGCGGACCGGTTCTACATTTTCGAAGAGAATCCTGACGGCACCATCAGTGCCACCTACGAATGGTACCGGGAAGGGCTGGCCCCCCACCTGGATCAGCTCCAGAACCTGCCCAAAAAGGTTGCACAACCGTTGTATGACACCTTTGACAAGGAACAAATTGCCCTGGTCCCGGATATGCAGGCCCTGCTGGACCGTTATCACGGGTTCCATCCCCATATTCCGGACCTCCACAGTGTGGTGTCCGGCCACCTGACCCAGGGCGGCCGGTCCCTGGGCTTTACGGAAGTGGTCAATCCCTCTGCGGATACCTTCCATTCCGCCAGCCTGCTGCTGGCCACCCTGACCCGTTTCTTCGCCATCCTGCTCCGGAACCGGAACAGCCGGCGGATCCTGGAACACAACAGCCGGACCGACCCCCTTACCGGTGCCGGGAACCGGTATGCCTTCCACGCCGCCATTGCCGCCCTGCCTGAGGGGGTGGATCTGGCCTTTGTCTTCGGGGACATCAATGGCCTGAAGCGGGTGAACGATACCCGGGGCCACGAAGCGGGGGATCAGCTGATCTGCACCGCAGCCGAGGTCATGGGGCAGCTGAAGGGCTCCGGGAAGGTGTTCCGGATGGGAGGCGATGAATTCCTCCTGCTGAAGGAAATCGCCTCTCCAGAGGACGCTGAGGCCCTCACAAAGGCCCTGAAGGACCGGTACAAAGCCCTGGGAGTCAGCATGGCCCTGGGCACCGTCACCTGCCGGACCCCCCTGGCCAATGTGGACCAGATCATCACCCAGGTGGACCGGAAAATGTATCAGGACAAAGGGGTCATGTACGGAAGAAGGAGTACGGAAGAAGGAGTACGGACAAGTAAAAAAAGGAGCTGTGAAGAAATGAATCCTCATTTCTTCACAGCCCCTGTCACTAGTCTCTAGTCACTAGTCTCTAGTCTCTAGTCACTAGTCTCTAGCTGATGGAAGCCAGCTGTCGCTGGCAAATATAGGAGTTGTGAATTATTTTTTCACAGCTCCTTTTTATCTGCTCTCCTCCACCCTCTTCAGGAAGTCTGCGAACAGCTTCAACTGTTCCGGGTGGTCCTGCCACATGTTTTCCGGATGCCACTGGACGGCCACCACCTGTTTGTGGTCGTGGGTCTCCACACTTTCCTGGACCCCGTCCGGCGCCACAGCGGTGACTTCCAGGACTTCGGCCACCCGGTGGATGGCCTGGTGATGCCGGGAATTCACATAGGCTTTTTCGCCCAGGGTCCCGTACAGGCTGCTGCCGGGCACCAGTTCCACATGATGGGTGGGATAGCCCCCGGGGGCTCCCTGGGAATGGCGGATGGTGCACTGGGGATCTTCACTGGGCAGATCCTGGTACACATTGCCCCCCAGAGCGATGTTGATCAGCTGGCAGCCCCGGCAGATGCCGAAAATGGGTTTGCCGGCCTTGTAGAAGGCCTGGAACAGTTCCAGCTCGAACAGGTCCCGCTTGTAGTTGGTCCGGCCGATCTTCCATTTGGGTTCTTCCCCGAACAGGGTGGGATCCACATCCGGTCCGCCGGGAATGATCAGTCCGTCAAACAGATCCACATAGTCTTCTCCCCGTACCCCGGGCACATCGGGCAGCACCACCGGAATGGCTCCCAGCCGGGCAATCACTTCCACCAGTCCCCGGGGGGCAAACGGCGCATCCACCAGATTGGTCACATCGGATGCAAAGGGATAGGTGTCCGCGGTAATGGCAATACGGCATTTGGTCATAGAAATTCCTCCTTTTGCCGGATTTCCTGTCCTCCAGGGACCTTCCGGCGCTCAAGTGACCTCATTATAGGAAATTCTCCCCCAAGATGCAAGGAGGGTTTTCCACAGAACGGACGTTCGAAAAAGCCCCGTCCGGCCTGTATTTCCGGACTTGTCCCCAAAGTTATCCACATCTGTGGATAATTTTCTGTGGAAAACTCCCTTCCCTGTGGAAAAGTCCCGGACCCCACATTCCGTCCCGGGTTCCGGCTCCTGCAGCCCCCACTTATCCACAATCCGGGGAATATGGTATAATGA